>JBBTMW010000105.1:0-20933 GCA_038067995.1 Candidatus Zixiibacteriota bacterium | reverse complement strand
TCCCCGACTCCAACCCCAAGGGCGCCGCTGGAGGCGCCTTCGCCGATGATCACACAGACAATCGGAATGCGAAGACGCGACATGTCGCGAATGTTTCTGGCAATGGCCTCGGCCTGGCCTCGTTCTTCGGCGCCAATTCCCGGAAAGGCTCCGGGCGTGTCTATCAGAATCACCGCTGGCACAGCAAACTTCTCGGCCAGATTCAAGAGTCGCATGGCTTTGCGATATCCTTCAGGATGTGCCATACCAAAATTGCGATGAAGTTTTTCGCGGGTATCACGTCCCTTTTGCTGGCCGATAATCATAACGGGTTTGTCGCCAAGGGTCGCCAGTCCAGCCACCATGGCTTTGTCATCGCCAAAGTACCGGTCGCCGTGCAACTCGACGAAGTCTGTGCACATTAGCCGGATGTAGTCAAGGGTGTAGGGACGACGCGGATGGCGCGACACCTGCACTTTCTGCCAGCGCGTCAGACTTGAATATATTTCAAGGCGAAGTCGTTCGAGCTTTTTTTCGAGAGACGCAATTTCGCCGCTCAGTTCCAAATTCTCACCGGATGAAAAATCTCGCATATCCGAGATTTTCTTTTCCAGCTCGATAATTGGACGCTCGAACTCTAGATACTGTCGTTCACTCATATTTATTTTCGACCTGTTCGTCGGGAGCCAGGAGGGCGATCCGAACCAGAATCCGGGCGCCGACGGGTCAAGGTCATTGAAATTAACACAAAAAAGACTCCGAACACAATAAGCATAAACACTGACAGTATCCCTAAGAGTATCAATCGGTTCCAGTAAAGCATGGCCAGTGACACGCCGCCGAATATTAAGCCAAGCCCATAGAAAACGGAAACGACCTGACGAGGCGTCAAACCAGCCAGCGCCAAATAATGGAAGAGATGGCGCCTGTCGGCTTTCATTGGACTTTTGCCAGCCGAGACTCGTCGAATGGTCGAAGAAACTGTTTCAAGAATGGGAACACCGAGCGCCAACATCGGCAGATAGAGCGCGGAGGCTGTAAATGACTTGAGGGGATGCCCCAGCGATATGACCGCAAAGAGAAACCCGATCTGCATTGAACCGGAATCGCCGAGAAAAACTTTCGCCGGATACTTGTTGTGCCACCAAAAGACAGATAGAAATCCGATAAGGGCACAGACAAAAACAAGAATTGCTCCTATATCGTGATGACTGCCGATGACGAGCATGAAACATGCCGCAATTAGCGAGACACCTGTTGCAAGGCCATCGAGGCCATCGATGATGTTAATGGCGTTTGTCAGCATCACTACCCATGCGATAGTGAGCGGATAGGCTAACCAGCCAAGTTCGAGGCTTCCAGATGGCGTCGTAAGGAGTTGCGCCTTAAGCCCTCCCGCGAGCAGGATCACGGCGGAAATTATCTGTATGGTCAGTTTTTTCCATTCGTTCAAATGGTAGCAATCGTCCAGGAATCCGCCTATACAGATGAGCAGACTTGCCACGAAGACCCACGGAAGCTGATCCCTATAAGCGCCGAAGGCATCATCGAACATTACAGTGGAAACAATGATTGTCAGCCAAAACACCGCAAAGAGGGCGAGTCCTCCGGTATATGGAGTGGGTCGTTTGTGGCGTTTGTGGCGGACAGGGAGATCAAGAAGGTTAAACCGATGCCCCAGTCGAACTGCCACTGGCACTATCAGGAGAGAAAGAAGTGCCGCCGTTGCGATTGCAATCAGAATGGCTGACATGTTCATATTTACGCCCGTGACCTGAAAGGCAGTGCGACGACACTCACAGCAAAATTAGCGATGAGCAGGAATGGGAGCAGAAAGAGGGTGAAGCCGTTGGGAAGGTGCTTTAGGAAGTATTTCCAGGTTGAAAGATGATGATGCCAAAGGCGGAACAGCCGCCCCGACGAGCTCCCTCTCCCCCATCCATGCACCGCACCGGCGGCAGGAAAATACCACGATTTCAGCCCGCGCTGATAGAGCCGCAAACAAAGGTCGGTGTCTTCCATGTATAAAAAGAATCGTTCGTCAAACCCGCCGATTTCCTGGAATGTTGAGCGCTTGATGAGCATAGACGCACCCGCGACGGCGGGAACTTCGTTAGCGTCTGCAAAATCTGGCAAGGTGTAGGCAATTTGGGACAAGTGCTTTCCCAGAAACGACCCGCGCGAAAAGAGAATATTGAAGGGGGTTGGGAAGCGGCGGCATGACGGCTGAAAGGAGCCATCGCTGTTTCTTAAACGAGGAGCGACGAGTCCGACGCTGGGACGAATTCTCATACCTTCTATCAGTGAACCAACGGAGCCAGAATCAAGGACAACATCGGGATTTAGGAACAGTAAAAACTCCCCCGTCGCCTTTCCCGCACCTCGATTCGAAGCAGATGCAAAACCGGTGTTGCATTGGAGTGGCAGAAGATGCACTTCCGACTTTGATTCAAGAAGCGAAATCGTCCCATCGTCTGAGCCATTGTCAACGACAATGCATTCATAGGAGTGTCCGCCACAACCATTCGAAAGGGAGTCAAGTGTCGCACCAAGCGAGGCGGCGGAGTTGTGTGTGACGATGATAATTGAAACTGCGGGGGCGCTCACTGCGCGGCCTTATCAGTCAAGCAGACCGAATATCGATTTGAGGCGAAGCCACCAGACCATCCAGATCGCCTCGCGTACAATTCGTTTTGACATCTTGGACTGCCCGGCCATGCGATCGACGAAGGTGATGGGTATTTCGTTTATGGAGAATCCCTTTTTCCAGGCGCGCATGGAAATCTCGATCTGGAAGGCGTAGCCAGTGGAGTGAACATTGTCGAGATTGATAGCTTCAAGCACCTGCCGCCGAAAACATTTGAATCCGCCGGTGGCGTCGCGCAGGGGTAGACCGGTTATCAAACGGCTATACATATTTGCAGAATACGACAACAGCAGTCGCGACATCGGCCAGTTGATAACGTTGACGCCTTTGATATAGCGGGAACCGATAACAAGGTCATATTCCTTGATTTCGCTGAGAAAGTCCTTGATATACTCCGGCCCGTGCGAAAAATCGGCATCCATCTCCATGATAAAGTCGAATTTTCGCTCGATAGCCCATCGAAACCCGGCGATATAGGCCTGCCCCAATCCCTCTTTTTTGGCGCGATGAAGAACGCTTACCCGCGCATCCATATTCACCAGCTTGTCTGCGATCTCCCCGGTACCGTCGGGGGAATTGTCGTCGACAATGAGAACGTTAACACGAGGGTCCATCGGAAGAACGGCATGGACAATCTTTTCGATGTTTTCCCGCTCGTTGTAGGTCGGGAAGATAATCAGCAGTTTCTGTGAACCATTCATAATTATTCAATCACCTGCGGGTTGTTCTTGCGCCGAGACATCACAATATACGCCACTAGCACCAAAATCAAATATGATCCGAATATCTTTGTCTTCAATTTCCCCGATTCGTAACGTGTAGACTGATACCGGAAGATCACCTCTTTGGTTCCAGTCGGCACGACAACGGCGCGGAAGGCATAGTCGGCGCGATATATCTTTGCCGGTTGGCCGTCCACGGTGGCGGTCCAAGCGTCGTACCAAACATCGCTGAGAACCAGCAGACGGTCGGCTGAGGCACTAACGGCGATTCGTACCGAATCAGTGACGGCAAACCCATTGTCTGACATCGGCACGACTCGCGACGAGTCAAGCGGCGAGGGATCGGCTGTCTGCGCCATGCCGGGATCCTCTTCAAGATACGCGACGTGGCGGAGATTCTCGGTGCCATTCAGAACGGCCTCTTTGATACGTCCGGCATCAGTCATCACTTCATATCGATCGACATAGAACGCCCGAGGAAGGGCATTCATATTGCGAATAATGGTGATCGGGCCGCCAGAGTTTATCGTCTCTGAAGGAAGGGGACCAAAATAGCCCGGGGGTATCTGTTGTCCTGATGGTATCAGGACATGAGTCGCACCGCAAAGATTGAGGAGGCGGGGATTGGTCTGATTGGGGGAACCCGGGCCGCCGAACAGTTCGTCGTACCAACGAAGCTGGTTGCCGTGATAGCCGGTCACCACGGAAATGCCGTGAAGAGGAAGAAGCCCCGCAGGAATTTCGCGCACAAAACTCATGACCCGAACCACGTCGGTTTGTTGTTTGAGCGCCTCTGTAACAGGATTGGGTGCGATGTATGGCCGGGGATCGACGGTGTGGATAAAGCGGCTGTTGAACCGAACGTTGTCTATGACCGGAAGGGCCAGAAGAGCGACCATCATGTAGGCAAAATTTTGACCAGAGCGATAGAGCCAGATGCATGTGGCGGCAAGCGCCGTGAAGAGGAATGCAAACCATGTCCCGCTCTGAATGGCCGGCAAATTGAAATAGGCGACATCGAGTTTGCTCACCCCCTGCTGAACCATTTGAGACGAAGCCTCACCGTAAAAGAGTGAACACCAGAGATTGAGAAGTCCCTTACCAGTCACACTGAACAAAATCGCCAGAAGAAATAGAAATGCCGGCGCACCCCACACCACCCAGGTGAATCTCTTACCCGATGTCTCTTTACTTTTAATCGATGAAATAACGCCCTGCACCCCATATCCCGCCAACAGCGCCACACAAAAAGCAAAAATGAACATGATCATGGATGGAGCGCGAAGCGAAGCGACCTTGGGAACGAGATAATAGAAGAGGTAATAGGCCGGAGTCGTCGAGCCAAGGGCGTATATGAGACAAGCGGCGGCAATGCCGACAAAAATCCAGGTATCGCGGCGACGATAGAATGAAACGCCGATGATAGCGAGAAAGAGCGCGATGACTCCGGCCGATTCGCAATTATCCTTGAAAGCATTTCTGCCCCAATAGGCAGTGTCCTTCCGCTCGGTATTGACCCCCGCATATTCAGGAATAACAAGGCCAGCCGCTTCTTCGGGATGCATTGACCACGAGGTCGACCACTCCCACCCCGTTTTTGCTCCCCCCTCGGCGCGCGGGGAGAACTTGTTGGTGTATTCATATCCGGGTTGGAACTGAATCGCTGAAAGACCCTGCCCGGCCACAAGTGAGATGCCGACAAGTACTCCCTGTATGCCAAGACGGGAGAAGGGGACCTTCTCGCGAAATCCCTGAATCAGTTTGTATAGTGTGAAGATGCCGACAACCCACAGCACATAGTATGACATCTGCGGATGAGGGGTCAGAATGATGACGCCGACAAACATCGCCAACACGGAGAACCATAGCCAAATACGCATCCAGTGGGTGGCGGCAAATCCATTTTGTAGACACCAGACAACGCCCGGAAAAAGGGCCGTGACATACATCTTGCCGTCATGGTATGGAGCGATGAGAGATACGAAATAGGGAGCGAACATATAGGCGAGAGCGGAAAAGAGCGAAGCTGTTTTATTGAGATTGAATGACCGCGCCGCGAGATACATGAGCGCTCCGGCGATCGGAATATGGAAGATAACACCGCGGTTGATCCAAATATTCATGCTGGTCGGATCATTACCGAGCGATTTGAACAGCCACGAAATCGGGTAAAAGAGATCACCGTGAAAAGCGTCCACAAACGGCAATCCGCCGAAAATGTAGGGGTTCCAACCGGGGACACTTCCGGTCATGGAGTATCCGGAGACAAGGAACCATCGGAAGAAGGGTCCGGTCTGAACCCAGTCAGAGCCATACAGGATGACATTACTTCCAAACAAAAAGTCTTTGAATAGCCATATCCACGCCACAAGTGCGAACAACCCAACGCCGATTAAGTAGCGATTGCCGGATTCGAGCCTCTCGATGAGAGAGGATTTTGTTTTCGGTACTGCCATTCGTTTACTCCGGCCGTTTATCGAGTTTAATCAGGGCGGCGATTCCAGCGGCCATTATTTCCACGCAAAGACTCCAGAGTCGCGATGCCACCGCCACACCCGCGGCTATACCACCAAGAAAGGGCGAGAGCATCGCGGTGAGAGCCAGCTCCCGTGTGCCGAGTCCGCCCGGGGAGAAAAGGGTCAGATAGCCGATTTGATAGGCAAGGACGAACGACCCAACACCGGCAGTGACCGGCAGGGCGGCATGGGTGTCGATTGATTTCAAGAACAACCAGAATGAAATGCCATAACAAATCCAGCCAAAAAAATATCCAAAATAGACTTTGAGAGCAACCGTTTTATCCAGCCGGAGAGTTACCTCGGGGCGGCGCACCAGCCGCAATGCCCAGTTGAGTAGAACGAGCGAGGTTTGAGGGGCGAATATGAGGACCACCGACATCACCGCGGTCAAACCGGTGAGTATCCAGACACCGGTAGAATAGACTGAGGTCTCAGCCGCCTGCATAAACTCGGGATGAATGGCGACACTCAACAAGGCTACCAGAAAGGATGTCGGAAAGCCGTAGAGCAGGGCAACTCCCCATGAGGCCACGGTGGCTTTCGGGTCGAGGCTGGCCTGTTTGGCGTAATAGACCATGCCAAACATCGGCCAAATGCGACCGGGGATATATCGAGCCAGTCCCGCGATGTAGCTGATCTTAAAGGCCGCCGGAAAGGGGACATCAAAACCAAACCCTCCCATCAACACCTGCCAAACCAGGGTCAGCACCACAAATGTAAGCAGATGCGCAATCACCGAAACGGCCATCAGAAGGGGGTCTATTTCCCAGTGATACGATGAAACCTCATCCCAGTGCAAAAGGAGCTGATTCGCGGCAAAATATACGACGACTCCGGTCAGGGCAGTTTTTACTGTAAGCGATATCCAGCCGCGTGAACCTTTTTCAGGAGTTGGTTGGGGAGTTGTCATATGAGAGTGAGGCAATCCCGTGCCCGAATGTACTGCACCCTCACGTTGAGCCGTTCACAAAGGGCCATGATAGCCCGAAGGTTTTCGCCAGTCCAATCTAGTGAATAGAACGGGTGTTTGACGGGTAGCCATTCATCGGCATGGAAATAGGTAGTAAAGAGAACCCGATTTTGATTTTTCAGCTTTGTTTCGAGCGCTGAAAGAAGCGGTTTGAAAATCGACGGCTTGCCGGTAATGTTGATAAAATGCGCCGGTCGCCGGAGCGATTGAAAGAACGGAGCGGGGGATTTCATTTTGAGCGACAGGAAGCCACCGGCAATGACGCTCCACAAAAGCGACCTCGACAAATGGCACGGTATCTCCCAAATCCTCATCGACTCCTCCATGTCTGAGGCCGGTCGCCGGTAATCGACCCGCGATGGATGATAGGGACTGTCAGGAGAAATGCTCCAGTCAAAATAATTTTGCCCTCGCACTGATGGATTTCGCGGCATAAGGCGCAGACCCGGGGAGGCGCTCAACTCGACTCGGACGCCAAGCGCGTCGAGAGTGTGCATGGTTCGATTGTTGTGGTAGATCCATCCCATTCGGACGGAATGTGTTCCCGATGGATGCATCGTCGAGTACGCTTGATGCGCCGCTTTCAACATCTCGACCTGCCAATCGACGTCAGCAAGTTCCTGATACCACCGTCCGGTCGAATCGTCGCGCCTCCAAAAATGGGGATGCCAGCCGAGTTCGTCTCCCGATGACTCCAGCGACCGCACCTGCTCACCGAACTCACGAAGAACATAATCATACGCGCCGGTATATTCTCGAATCTGATGATCCGCACGCAGACACCATGTGACGACCGGCGACTTCCCTGCGCTGTCGCGAATTGCGGAAAGATGCTCCTTGCCACGCGGGATCCCTTCGAGAAGGCCGCGCCAGTGTAATTTATCGGGAGTCGCATCACGATTGAAGGTGATCCTGTCCGGATCGGTGTCACAGGCGATGCATATATAGAGTTCTTTTGCCATTTTTCATTCTCACCAGTAGTCGTCGAGATCAGCGTCAGCGAGTGTCATATACCACTGATCAGCATATTGACGGGCAAGCTCCTCCATCGAAAAATCGGTTTCTTTGATTCCCGATCGCTCGACCCGGGAGAACCAGAAGCCGTTTCGACGATAGGCTCGTTTCATGCTGTCCGACGATGCGATGCCAGCAAGGCCGTCAACCCCCTCTGCCAACAAATGTCGTCGCATATAGCCGACGACCCACACGGCGAAAGAATCCCCGAGGGATGGATCGAGGACCATATCGACGATTCGACCCATACTAATCTTTCGCACCGGATTTTTAGAAATCCTGCAGACTCCGTATCCGACCACCTTTCCGTTCTTTTCGAAAAGCATGCGCGAATGGCGGACATCGGTGCGCGTCGCAAACTTATAATTCAACATCTCGGCGGTACGTTCAAAGTAAAAAGCATAGCCGCCAAGAAAAAAGTTCCAGAGTGGGTCGAGAGCGGGATCGAATGATTCAATTTCGCGGGTAGTAATGCCGGCAAAACTTTTTGGGACAGTTGCGGCATAAAACGATGAAAGAGTCTTGCCCAGGAACAAAAATGGCCAGGCGAGTACAGCTTTCCATAAGGACAATTTCAGATACAGAAGATTTGGCCAGGGATGAACGATCTGGCTATAGAGTCTGATGTGGTGGACAATATACCAACCCTGCTTGCCAAAGGCGCTGTACGAATTGTCGGTCATCCCGATCGCGAACGGCACTCCCCCCAGTTCTTCGTTCTTTTGAATCATCATCCGTCCCAGACCTCGACCGGTGATTCCGGGCTTGACGACAAGATTTGCCGAGCAGAGTCCGTCATACTGTTTCCCGCCTATTCGCAACGGATAATGAAGGAAAACGTTGTGCCCAATCAATTCACCGTTGTCGTCTGTCAGTATCCAGATGTCATTGGAACCTTTGGTTACTCGGGGATTGCCAAAAGTCTGCCACTCCCATCGCTTTTCCTCCCAAATCCACGGCGCCGTGGAATAGACAAGGCGGTAAAACTCCAGGAGTCGCGTGCGATTTTCGGGAGTATCGGTGTACGGAGTCAAAACTGCTGTCATGGGTGCATGTCGGCCATGGTTGCAGGATGCCTATGATTTTTTCTGGTCGAGAACGCGGTCGAGCTTACGGCGAAGGTCGGTCAGTTCTTCTTTCATGGCCGTCTGCCCTTCGCTAATAAAGCCCATCACAAACAATCCCATGCCAATGCCGGTGAGGAAGATAATCAGGAACAAGAAGGCTCGATTTCCACTGCCGAGCACAAAGCGTTCATACATCGCCCAAAGACCGACCAGAAAGGCCAGAAAGATGAAGACCATCCCAAGCGCCCCAAAATACAGGAGTGGTTTTCGCAGAAATGAAAGCTGAAATTTGACGGCCAGCATATCGAGAACGCCGACCGGAATTCGCCAAACGGAAAACTTTGATTTCCCCCACGATCTGTCGTAGAGCGGAATTTTCGCTTCGTCAACCCGAAAACCCTCATCGTCCGCCAACACCACTAAATAGCGATGCCAGTCACGCCTGAGAAAGACGCGCTGGACGACCTCACGGCGAAAGGCTTTGACCGAATTCAGATCATGCACCTTGAGATCGAAGATGATTCGCGATATGCCGTTGTAGATGCGCGAGACGAAACTTTTTTCATACTTCCCCTGCTTCCAGCCGGTGCAAATATCGGCGCCATCAAGAATCGGCTGGACAAGGGAGGGAATGTCCTCGGGGCGATACTGCAGATCGGCCGGATAAAAGACATACACCGAGCCGGAAGCAGTGGCGAAACCGCTTTGAAGGGATTCCGTCAGCCCGCGGTTGCGGCCATGAACGGCAAATCGAATAAATGGATACTTACCTGCGTTGTCTTTAATTCGCGCAAGGGTCGAGTCGGTGGAACCATCGTCGATGAAGACCAGTTCATTGTCGAATCGCGCCTTGGCGGCCATCGCGGCAAACTGTCGGCAAAACTCGTCGATATTCCCCTCTTCGTTGAGAGCTGGAACTATCGTACTGATCAGAATCTTTTCGTTAGCGCTCATCTTGTTCATTCGATTTTTTCAGCGATTCCCGCGGCTGGTTAAGCTCGGCAAGCGACCGGGTGATTGACAGCGTTCCCGGAGCAAAATGGGAGGCTCTTTCAAGAAATTTCCTTGCTTTCTCTTTCATGGCAGGGTCGCCGTTTTCTACCCATCGGTCCTTGCAAAATGTTCCGGCACGGACATAAAGATTGGCATTTGTTGAAGAAAACTCAATGGCTTTCTGAAACATCGATTCGGCCACGTCGTACATTCCCAGCACTTCGGCGCGCTCACCCATGAGTAAGACCGAACTGACATTGCGAGGATGGGCGGTGGCAAATCTGAGGGCTGGCTCATTTCCGGAATCGGAACCTTCCAGGAAGCCAATCACAGCCTCTTCAAGGTCAGACCGCCTGTACGAATCGGCTATGGGATTGTCGGTGGCTCCGGCAATGCGAAATAGTCTTACCTTGCGATTGCCAATAAAAAATGTGCGAAAGTGGTGAGCCTCCGACATGATCTCAGGATAATTTTTGCGAGCCGATTCCTCGTTCGATTCGTCGAGAAGAAGATGAGTAATGGGATATTTCCTGAACAACCAGGTATCGATTTTTGCCACTCCAAACATGTGAATGACCGAAGGAATATTGCTCGATAAGGAGAACCCCGGCCCGTACGGTCCTGATATGACAGCGCCGGGATTTAGAATCTCAGCGAGATCGCGGGCATTGTCGACAGTGCTGTACGATGGACGGGTGACCCAGTATCCAAAGTTGAAAAGCCCATGAAGAACCATCCCGGCAATCATGACCACGGCGCAAATTTGAAGCAGAGAGTTCTGCACCTGCAGTATGCCAGCGCGTAGGGTATAAATTGCCCCACCAACCAACGCCGTGAGCAAGATTGCCAGCATATAAATCCACACTCTATCGTCCGACCAGACTGTCTCACTACCCGACATCGCTGAAAACCACGCATGTGCTTTATACGCCAAAATGAGCATGAGAGGAAAGAGCAAGACATAATAGAGCCACGGGAATGCGGTCGACACCGGGGGAGCCTCGGTCTTGGCTGGCTCGGATTTGAGGGCGGCTTTCGTAAACATTCGAACTAGTACAATCGCCGCCAGCGCGTAGGTGGGATAGATTAGGATTATTTGGTATCGCAATGGGCGATAGTTCCAGATCATCAGCGAGCCATAAAAGGCAATCGTCATCGCTACCAGAAACAGGTGACCGGAAGTCCACTCCGAAAAACCCTTTTTCCATGATTGTTTGAAAGAGATACGCCACGCCAGCATTCCCATCGCCGCCAACGCCAACAGTGCGGTGATGGGCATGCGGTTGTACAACTCTGAACCGTCGCCAAAGGTGACCATCTTGAAAATGAAATCGTCGACCGATTTCAGTCCGTCGGGCGCCCCGTAAAGCGAAAGGGATTGTTCGGTGAAGTAGGAGGAGACCTGACTTTGCATCGGCAGGTAGAGATAAAAATACCAGAAGAGAGCCATCATTCCGAGTCCGCCTATGAGGCAGGCGGCATTTCGAAAAAGCTTCTCCCTCGACTCATAGAAATAGCGATAGACAAACCAGACCGCAAAAGGAAAGAGAAAGACGACTCCAAATATCTTACTAAAAAAAATCGACGCACCCAAAGCAATACCCGCTAACGCAAATGCCCAGCCAGAGGCGGAACAAGTAATCAGCGCCAGGGCGAGGAATCCCCAAAAGGCGACGGCGTGTTCCAAAAACGGAACTCTCCCATAGAATGTCAGATTGTAATTAACCCCGGCGGTTATGAGAAATACGAATCCTGCGGCATTGCCGGCAATCCGCCTCAGAACGAGAAACAGGCAGAGGAGCGCACCAAAAGAGTAGAAGACCGCCACCGTATTCGACTGCCACAACCCAACCCCAAAAAGTTTGAACACTCCGATCGCCAGCATATTGACCGACGATTTCATGAAAACCGCAAAGCGGTCATCATTGAATGGATTGGCTTCACCTGTCAGGACATAGTTCCTGGCATAATGGGTGTATTGAGCCGGATCGGTATGGACATCGGACGAAACCGACAGCCCGGTTGGCGGATCAGCATCAAGATAGATCGTTCGCATGACAAGAATAATGGCGAGCGCGGCAATACAAGCCTGACCCCAGCGCGAAAGGTGTCGCATGCCCCTACTCTCTGCCACTGAAAAATTGATTGATCGCGCCGGAGACGAAATCGACCTGGTCGTTACTCATTTCCGGATATATCGGAAGCGATAATGCCTGTGAAGCAGACTGCTCTGTGTGCGGGAACTGACCAGCGGAGTAACCAAGATAGGCGAACGCAGGCTGAAGGTGGATCGGCACAGGATAGTGAATCAAAGTTGGAATCGCCGCCTTTGTCAGATAGTCTTGCAACTCGTTGCGGTGGTTGCTTTCGATGACATAGAGATGAAAAACCTGCTCGAAATCTGGATGAGTCAACGGTAAGCGGATCGGCAATCCATTCAATCTCTCTGAGTAACGAAAGGCGACACGATTGCGCTCGATATTCCAGTGATCAAGGTGTTTCAATTTCACACCGAGAACAGCGCCCTGAATTCCCTCGAGGCGGGCGTTGTAGCCAAGCCGGTCGTGGTAATATTTGCGCTCCGAGCCATGATCCCGGAGAAGTTTGACAGTTTTGACAAGGGTCTCCGAACTAGTGATGACTGCTCCCCCCTCGCCATATGCGCCGAGATTCTTGCCGGGATAGAAAGAAAATCCGGCTAATTGACCGATGGAGCCGGCGCGTTTTCCTTTGTGACGCGCGCCGTGGGCCTGGGCGCAATCTTCTATGACCGGCAGGTTGTGTTTGGAAGCGATGGTGGTGATGGCATCCATATCAGTCATGCATCCATAGAGATGCACGGGCATCAGGGCTTTAGTGCGAGGCGTGATAGCCGCTTCGATTTTTTTTGGATCGATATTTCTGGTGGTAGGATCAATGTCGACCAATATCGGTTTTGCTCCCGAGTGAGCGATTGCCGCGGCGGTCGCTATGAATGTATTCGCGGCAGTAATGACCTCATCCCCCCTGCCGATTCCAAGGGACTCGACTGCTAACTGAAGGGCATTAGTACCATTGTTGACTCC
Source organism: Candidatus Zixiibacteriota bacterium (assembly GCA_038067995.1). Lineage (GTDB taxonomy): Bacteria > Zixibacteria > MSB-5A5 > GN15 > FEB-12 > JBBTMW01. The sequence continues at coordinate 7,957 of JBBTMW010000105.1, read as the reverse complement.
GGCGCAATATGCCGCGCCACAATATTCGGCGAAACGACTCTCGAAATCGGCTACTGCCGGACCAAGGACATAGGACGACGTGTCCAATACTTTTTGGATAGCGGCATCTATCTCGGGCTTGATGCTTTGGTATTGCGCCTGAAGGTCAAGGTATTTGATTTGCATAGACTTACCGCGTCAAAATACTCGATTTCTACAAACTGTCAATATCACAAAGCCACCCCTGAGGAGTGGCTTTGATTCAACCAAAATGTGTGCTGTTGTCAATCGGCCTCAAAGACAATCGTGCCGCCGAGAACAGTCTTCCAGACTTTCGAGCTGACCTTCCATCCGATGAACGGCGAGTTGGTCGATTTCGACTGGAACAGACTCTCTTTGACCGTCCACTTTTTTTCCGGATCGATAATAGTAATGTCGGCGGGCATTCCGATCTCAAGCGTCCCGCCCGGCAAATTGAGAATACGGGCGGGATTGACGGTCATTTTGCGGATGGCATCGGCCCAGTCAAGATAGCCCTTATCGATGATATGGGTCTTGAGGAGAGCAAGGGAGGTCTCAAGCCCGATCATACCGGAGGGGGCCTTGTCGAACTCGGCATCCTTTTCCTCGGCAGAATGCGGGGCGTGATCAGAGGCGATGCAATCAATAGTTCCGTCGACAAGCCCTTCAATGAGGGCAAGGCGATCTTCTTCAGTGCGAATTGGAGGGTTCACTCGAAGGTTCGTGTTAAACGATTTGCCAATCTCAAGATCGTTGAGGACGAGATGGTGCGGGGTCACCTCGCAGGTAATATTTACGCCATCGGCTTTCGCCTTACGAATCGCCTGCACCGCCTCTTTGCAGGTCAGATGCTGGATATGCAGGCGCGCTCCTGTTATTCGGCATAGAGCGATATCACGCAAGACTGCGATCTCCTCGGCTACCGCCGGGGCGCCTTTCAGTCCGAGACGGGTCGATTCAAACGATTCGTTCATGACGCCACCGGCCACCAAAAACTGGTCTTCGGCGTGTTGCATGACCGGTATATCAAACATGCGTGAATATTCAAGAGCACGGCGCATTATTTCCGGATTTTGGACGTAGTGGCCGTCGTCGGTTATCGCGACCGCTCCCATCTTCACGAGATCACCGATTTCCGATAATTCTTCACCAGCAATATTTTTGGTGATCGCCCCCACGACATAGACCCGTGCGCAGGCATTCTTGGCACGGTCTTGAACGAATTTTACCGTTTCCTGATTGTCAATACGAGGAGTGGTGTTGGGCATACAGCAGATCGAAGTAAAACCGCCTGCTGCGGCGGCACGACAACCCGATTCGACAGTTTCCTCGTCTTCTCGCCCGGGTTCACGGAGATGGACATGAATATCAATCAGTCCCGGCACCACCATCTTGTCGGTGGCGTCGATGACCTGATACCCCTTGAGGGCGCGAATTTCTTTTCGCACCGCAGGTGAATCGGCGGCGATACGCGCGATTTTCCCATTTTCGATGAAGAGATGGGCGTCAGAGCCGAATCCGATAGCCGGATCGATTACGCGCCCGCCGGTAATGACCATTGATTTGGGAAAGTCTGGCATCACTCCCCTCCTTCATCGGCACGTCGACCAGACAGAAGATAGAGAACCGCCATGCGCACCGCCTGACCGTTCGTCACCTGCTCGCGAATGACCGATCGTTCGCAGTCGGCAACGTCACTGGTTATCTCGACACCGCGATTCATTGGGCCAGGGTGCATCACGATATAATCCTTGTTCATTCGTTTCAATCTTTCCTTATTCACTCCCCAGAGCGCCGTGTACTCACGCTGTGAGGGAAACAGCCCGCTTTGCTGACGCTCAAGCTGGATTCGCATAACATTGACAACGTCGGCGCCCTCAAGGGCCTCATCCAGATTCGTATACAAATCGCACCCAAAGCGACTAACATCATAAGGAAGAAGCGTCGACGGACCGCAGAGAGCGACCGACGCACCCATGGTTTTCAGGCCCCAGATATTGGAGCGCACGACACGGGAATGTTTTACATCACCGACCAGCACCACTCGAAGTCCGGCGAGTTTCCCGAATTTTCTCTTTATGGTGTACATATCGAGAAGCCCCTGGGTGGGGTGCTCGTGAGTGCCGTCACCGGCATTGATGATGTTGGCGTCCATACATTGGGTCAGATAATACGGCACACCCGAGGAGCTATGCCGCACTACCACCATATCGATCTTGTTGGCTTCAAGGGTATGCACGGTGTCGCGAAGAGACTCCCCTTTTTTCACCGATGACCCCGATGGGGAAAAATTGACGATGTCGGCCGAGAGGCGTTTGGCCGCAAGTTCAAACGATGTACGGGTCCGGGTCGATGCCTCATAAAAGAGATTGAGCACCGTCAATCCGCGGAGGGTCGGGACTTTCTTGATGGTTCGCTCGATAACCTCGCTGAAGGTTTCGGTCGTGTCGAGTATAAGCTCGATATCCTTTTTGGGGACACCTTCCAATCCGAGAAGGTGGCGTGAACTCAGCACACTCACTTTTTCCCTCCCTTCTTTCGTGCGGAATCCTTGCGAACCGGCGATTTGGCCGTGGCTGGCTTACCAGTTTCTTTCGCTCCGCATATGATCGAAACAGAGTCGAGTTTGTCCTTTTCCTCGACTTTAACAACTATCTGATCGTTTTTCGAGGTCGGGACATTGACGCCCACATAGTCGGCTTTGATGGGAAGTTCGCGGTGGCCACGGTCAACGAGGACCGCCAATTGAATGGTGCGAGGTCGACCGAAGTCGTTTATTTGATCAAGGGCGGCGCGGATCGTTCGACCGGTGAAAAGGACGTCATCAATAAGAATGACATTCTTATCTACCAATGAAAAGAGAATATCGGTTTGCTGGACGACAGGCTGGTCGAGCTTGGAATGGACGTCGTCACGGTAGAGGGAAATATCCATCAATCCCACCGGAACGGAAAATCCTTCCATCTCTTTGATGAGCCGAGCGATTCGCTTGGCAAGGACCGCCCCGCGGGTGATAATCCCGATGAACACAAGGGATTCAGCACCGCCGTTATGCTCCACAATTTCGTGGGCAATGCGGGTGAGCGCCCGGGTCATCTTTTTGTCGTCGAGAATGAGATCGCCTGACTGTTTTGTCATTGGCCACCGCCGTTGGTGGCCGCGCGTGGGCAGGAAACCCGCCGTTCGAGCTTTGAACAATCGTACATACTACCTCGCACCTTTAGTGACCTCTCTGGATCACCTTAAAAGGAGTTGGCATGAAGATGCCGTGTGTTTGTTGTTTTCTTACTGCCGGAATCTGGAGCTTCCCCCCGATTCGCGGTCGCGCCAGTATAGGAATCCATGACACGGAGTCAAGTGGCCGGAAAAAGTTTTTTTTTGTAGGGGTATGCATGTGAGCGACTGATGTCCCCACCGTCCCTGTCTTAGTAGGTCGGTGTTCCGATCCCGTCCGCATTAGCGGACGGGAGAGAAACCCGACATCCACTTCTACGGCAGACGGGAGGGCTACTGCTCACCAATGGGCTTGTTGAAAAAGTGGTACATGCATATTTCTTTGATTTGTCATGCCAGCGAAGGCTGGCATCCAGTCTTGTCTTTCAAAGAGTTAAGATGGGCTCCAGCTTTCGCTGGAGTGACTTGCTTCAAGGCGAAGTGAGAATTGAAGAGTTTTTCAACAAGCACCAATGAGAGGGTTCGTGGTCACTCCGGCTCGGAGACGATGCCGCTGTATGCCCCGGTCGAGAAAAAATCATCGCCGTCGTACGAGCGCCATTTTCCCTCGCGCTCAAGATGAATCACTCGATCTGCCAACCGCTTTACGACCCCGCCGTCATGAGTAATGATGGCCGTACCGATTCCTCGATTCCGTAGGGAAGCGACAATCGATTCGAATCGCGCGACTCCTTCGGCGTCAAGACCGCATGTCGGTTCGTCAAAAACCACAAATCGTGGGGCAAAAGAAAGCGCGGCGGCAAAGGCGAGGCGGCGCTTTTCACCACCCGACAAGCTCTGTGGATCCCGTCGACTGAACTGCTCGGCGTCGAGTCCAACCAATTCGAAATATGAATCCAATTTCTCCGGAGTAAGTTCACGATCAAAGTTACCAGGGCCATACTGCAATTCATGAGCGCACGAATGAAGAAAGAACTGTCGCTCCGGCACCTGAAAGACGCCTGCGACAACCCCCGGCCTCTGCCCAACGGGGAACGTATCCCCTGAAATATTTTCGCACACAATCGCTCCCTCTTCCGGTTTGAGAAGGCCGCAGAGGAGATAGCCAGCGGTCGATTTGCCACAACCTGATTCTCCGACAATCGCTACTACTTCGCCCGCTCCGAGTGTAAAGGAAGTGCTCTGCAGAACCATTTTCTTCTCTTCAAATCCAAAACTTGCGTCGGCAAATTTCAGAGCACGAATCGACCGGCCAACATACGATGAGTGATCATAAGTGGATACGACGCCCGCGCGAGATCGCAGCACTCGAATGGCTGTTCTTTCGCACAGAGCGTGATCCGCAAGCACGGTATCAGAGCCGCCATCGGCGACCACCTGCCCCTCGTGAAAAACAATCAGCCGCCCATACTCGCGGGCGACTCGCTCATACTGGGTGATATGGACTATCGTCGTATTGGGGGAACGAACGCGAAGCCGTGATAAATAGTCGTGGAGCTGTTTTCGTCCCGGCTCATCGAGAAACGAATCCGGCTCATCCAGAACAAGAACCGGCGGATTGAGCACCATAATGGCGGCCAGAGCCAGTCTCTGTTTTTCCCCTCCAGAGAGTTCGTTGGTAAGCCGGTTCGCCAGATGCGCAATGCCAAACTCGGCGAGTGCGCGTTCCATAATCGGCGGCATATTTTCTGGAGGGACACCGGTGTTCTCAAGAGAGAACGCAACTTCTTTGTCGACCGTCACAGCCACCAGCTGGTTATCGGGGTTCTGAAAGAGAATGCCAACCGGCGGGCCATGGTGATGCTGGGTATCAATGGTGATGGTTCCCTTTTGGGGACGGAGAAGACCGGCGATAAGCCGCGCGAAAGTCGACTTGCCAGAACCATTCGCTCCCATAACCGCAACAAACTCCCCCTGATTGATGGTGAGGGAAAAATTGTCGATAGCCGCTCGTTGGCGCGAGCGATAGCTGTAGCTGACTTTGCTAAACTTAATCATATGCAAAAAGACCGGTCATCAGAAATATGAGACCGGTCTTCCAGCAAAACAAGTGTGGGATGAATTTAATCGTTGTAAGCCACGTCCATAGTACGAGCGGCTTTGACCTCATCAAGTCGGCGAACCGGCGTTGTATGGGGGGCTTTCAGAACCTTTTCGGGGTCACTCTCCACTTCGCGGGCGATCTGTATCATCACTTCAGCAAAGTTCTCAAGGGTTTCCCGGCTTTCGGTTTCAGTAGGCTCGATCATCAAAGCCTCGGGCACAATGAGTGGGAAATAATTGGTGGGAGAATGAACACCAAAATCGAGCATGCGCTTCGACATGTCGAGGGTCTTTACTCCTTTAGCCTTTTGCCTGCTACCAGAGAGCACGAATTCATGCATGCATCGCCCGGCGTACGGGACGTCAAAGTCGTTTTTTAACAGCTCCCTGAGATAATTGGCATTGATTACGGCGTTTTCAGAGACAGCACGCAGTCCTTCTCCGCCGAGCGTTTTGATATAGGCCCAGGCGCGAACAATGTTGCCGAAGTTGCCGTAGAATGAGTGAAGACGCCCGATTGATTGCGGGCGATTGTAGTTGAAAAACAGTTTTCCATCGGGTGCGGTCTCGACCACCGGCAATGGCAGGAATGCACCCAGTTTCGCCGTGACACCAAGCGCTCCCGCCCCCGGACCACCGCCGCCGTGAGGCGTGGAAAAGGTCTTGTGGAGGTTGAAATGCATCATATCAAAGCCGACATCTCCGGGACGAAAGATTCCCATGTTGGCATTGAGATTGGCGCCATCCATATACATCAATCCGCCGCGGGCATGAACTATCTCGGCGATTTCCTTGATATGAGTCTCGAAAATGCCCAGGGTGTTGGGATTGGTCATCATAACACCGGCAACCGACTCATTCATCACCGCCGCTATCGCTTCGGGAGCGATAACGCCGTTTTCGTTAGATTTCACTTCGATAGTGTTCCATCCCAGCGAAGAGACCGAGGCCGGATTGGTTCCGTGGGCTGAATCAGGAATAATCACTGACTTTCGCTCACCGCCGTTGGCGCGATGCCATGCCCGCATGACCAGAAGACCGGCAAACTCGCCATGTGCTCCGGCTACCGGCTGGAGAGATATTGACGGAAAGCCCGATACTTCGCTGAGAAAGTCAGCGACTTCCTTGTAAAGCCTGATAAATCCCTGAGAGGCGCTGTCTGGCGCAAGGGGATGATGATTGCGCACCCCGGGAATCGAAGCCGCGACGTCGTTCAGTTTCGGATTGTACTTCATCGTGCATGAGCCAAGGGGATAGAATCCCTTGTCGATGTGATGATTCTTGACCGACAGCGACACAAAGTGGCGCATCGCTTCCCCTTCGGTGACTTCCGGAAGGCGGGCGTCATTCTGCCTGCGGAACTTCACCGGAATGGCGCTCATGACATCGGCTTCACTTTTTTCGGCTGTTGGAAGTGTGTAGCCTTTCCGTCCGGAGACGGATTTTTCGTAGATCAATAGTTTGTCATTCATGGTGGTTTTTTCCAACGTCAAGATATCAAATAAGAGTCGGATTTCTCGTCGTCTGTTCAAACATGGCGACTCGGAACCCGACCTGCAATTCTACACTGATACAAAATCCCGCTCTATTTTTTTTCTGCGGGGGGTTCGCCTTTCAATTTGACTATCTGCTTCTGAGCGTATTCGACTTCCTCGCTCTTGGGATACTTCTTAATAAAATCCTCGAAAGCGGTAATGGCTTTGGTCGTGTCGCCCATGCGGCGATAGGTAATGGGAATATAGATGTCAGCGTTCTCGGCAAAGGGCGTACCAACAAAATCAGCGGCAATTTCCGTGAAGGCATTGATGGCCAGTGCGTAATCTTTTTTGCGCATAGACATATCGGCGAGGGCCATGCGTGCTTCGCCCGCCAGCGAATCTTTTGCAGTTCCCATCGTGATCACCGACGAATACCAGGCACGCGCATCGGGTTGATTTCCGCGCCATTGATATTTGTAGGCAATATTGAAACACAATTGCCTCGTTTTGTTCGTGTCAGCCTCTTTGAGCAGGGCTTCAAGGGTGCCAATTCCCTTGGAGTAGTCGCGGAAATTCTGGATATAGTTATCAGTCTCCAAGTAGCCTGCTTCCCGATCAACTTCCTTGCCGTCTTTGTCGACGAGAATAAAAGTCGGATAGCCCTCGACGCCATATTGTTTCTTTGTAGTTGTATCTACGTCACCGTTAATCTGCACAAGAATCATTTCGTTGGTGAAAAAGTCGATGGCTTTCGGATCAATCAACACGACCGTGTCGAATCTCTTGCACCACGTTCACCAATCGGCGTAGAAATCAATAATGATTGGGCGATTAGTTTTCGCCGAAAGTGCCTGAGCCTCAGCCCAGGTAGCGGCGACCGGAGCGCGGTCTGCCGCCAGAAGCGATCCGGCGCAGAACAACCCGACAAAAATCGCCGCGGCAATGAGTAGTCGTTTCATCCAGTGTCCTTTCACAAACGGGGTCACGAAACAGTGTTCATCTAATCCCGGTAATATGCGCTGTCAATTATCCGGTATCAACAGCTTATTTTTTGTTTGGTTCCGAGGATTCTGTCAAGTTGTGTGTACCTAATGCGTCGTCCAGCCGACCCCTTGAGGTCGGTTGCAAAAATGGAACGGACGCGCCCCAAGGGGCTTGTTGAAAAAGGGTGTTGGCGCAAAGTTTTCATCACTGTCATGCCAGCGAAGGCTGGCATCCAGTTTTGTCTTACAAAGAGTTAGATAGGCTCCCGCTTTCGCGGG
>JBBTMW010000104.1:0-5332 GCA_038067995.1 Candidatus Zixiibacteriota bacterium | reverse complement strand
AGTTGACCCGAAACGCGTTCGCCCCCGCCGCTATCAATCGGGCTATCTTGTCGGGGGTCGAAATCGATGGGCCATAGGTGGCAAGGATTTTGGTTCTTTTCATGTGGTTCTCTTGGTAGGCCTTTATGGCTGGCTAATCAACCAAAAACGCCCAACCCCATCTTACAGCGCGTTTTAGCTTATAAACTGACGCACGTCAGCTATTTTGTTGTAAAACAATGATTTACGAGAACAAAACAGCAACTAATATGGCCTTTTCCCCCTATTTTCATTGCGTTCAGCCTCTGTTTTGTGTATACTTGCATACCGGGGCGAGATGGATGCCCCCGAATAGGGATTTGTGGACCAAGGGGACGGAAAGGTAAATGATGAATAAAAAAGTAATTATTGCCGCAAATAACATGATTTTTACCTCCAAGATTATGACCATTCTCGATGGCCTTGAGGCTGAGGGGATCAAGGCAATTCGGTCGGAGGACATTTTTACGAAAGCTCAGGAACTGAGGCCTAATCTCATTATCATCGATCTCAACCTCAATGGTATCGAGGCTCCGGCCCTTATCAATAAGCTCCGCTCATATGGCTCGACCCGGAATATCCCCATCGTCTGTTATTCGCCGCATGTGCTGAAAGACCAGATGGACGCCGCCAAGTCGGCCGGGGCCACCGAGGTCTACCCCAATGCCAAGATGACTTCGAAGATGGAGTCGATTCTCGGCAAGTACGTCGCTAATTAATCCAGACTATGCTTCGCTTTTTCAACCGGCGGATTTTTCTTTCCGCCGGTTTTTTTATGTTCTTCGCATTACTCGTTCATGCCGAACAACCCCAGTTCCCCGACGCTCAGCGCCTTCTCATCGAATCGATAGGTGGCGATTCAGCTGTAGCCAAATTGAAAGGCATTAAAACCATCGAAACATTTGGAACGGGGAATACCAACGGTTTCAAGAGCCGGTTCCACATGATAGTTGCCCCGCCGGATCGCATCTATCTGGATATTCAACATGAGGGCTATAGTCTAGGTCGAATTGTGAACGGCAATAGAGGATGGATTAAGACACTGAATGGGAAATTCACTCCCATGAATTCTACCGAGCTCTCCCAATCAAAGGGATCCTTTTTCGCGGAAACGTTCCAGTTTCTTTTTCCTGACTCTTCAGGCCGAATACCTAGAGTGGATTCAAAAAGTCTCAATCCGAATCACGCATGCTGGAAAGTAATGGCTCCGTCTGGAAAAGACGGTGAGATCCCATTCTACATTGACGCTACGTCCAAAAACATTCTGGCCACAGAAGGTTACATGGATAATATGCACATAAGATCAGTAAATACAGAATTCGACACCATCTCTGGAATCATCTTCCCTACTAAAACGATTTCCAGAATTGAGGAAACAAAATTCGAGCTTACCCAGGAAATTGACAGCATTCTGCTGAGGAACACTATCCGCACGACAGTTTTCCAGCCGTCCGCCGGTAAGACTTCGGCAAATTTCCCTAAAGGAGTGGTGGAAATATCAATTCCCATAGAATATGTCAATGGGCACATTCTTGTTCGCGCTACTATAAACGGAAAGAGAAAATTGAAATTCATTCTCGACACCGGTTGTTCAACGAATTTGTTTCACGAAGAATCAATACGTGATTTGTCGCTTCCAACAATCGGTACCCTTCCATTTCGTGGAATCGGCGGCATTCAGGAGATGCCCTTAGTCAGGATCGATACAATGGAAATTGGTGGTCTAAAGTTTCTGCCGCAAGCGGCCGGTGTTACAAATATCTCCGGGGTAGCAAGTGAAACAATATCGAATGCAGAAATGGGTGGATTGCTTGGCTTCGATTTCTTTTCGGACTTTCCTGTAACAATCAATCTTGAGCAATTGAGAATGACCATTCATGATCCCAAGAACTTTACAATTTCAAATTCTGCTATTGGGTTTCCACTTGAGTTTTACTCTCAAGTACCAACCATTTCCGCCACTATTTGTGGCGTGAGCGGGGTGTTTCTTGTGGACTTAGGCAATGCCGCTGGCGTACTTCTTCACCAGTCCTTTATCAATCAATATCAACTTGAGTCTTGCTTGAATTCCATAGACTTTAATTCTCAGTCTGTTGCCGCAATCGGCGGAACAGTGGGGGTAAGTTTTTACCGCGCAAAGTCATTTTCACTCGGAACAATCAATTACGAAAATCTCGCCGTCGCGGTTCCCGATTCGTCTTCTGGGATCTCCGGCACTAGCGACATCGCGGGCAACTTCGGCTCTCTCTTTTTCAAACCATACGAGATCACCTTTGACTACCCCAACCGCATGCTCTATCTCCGCCTTCTCAAGAATTAGTCACCCCCCATTCTTCTTGCCTAAAATCAAGAGCTCCAACGTCTTTTTATCAAAACCCAAAACTTGACCCCACGCTCGTCCTCACTCTATATTGCTCCTGTGAAATCTGTCACTTACTTCATCGCCCGACCCGTAGTCAACTGTGTCGCGATTATTTGCGCGCTTATTGTCATGAGCGACGCCGTGTATTCACAACCAGCGCTTCCCTATGGATCAACCCACCAGATAGGTATCCGCATCGGCGGATGGGCCAACCTCGGCGACAATCCCCCGGCTATAGGCTTGTCAGGAAATTTCGAATCGAAAATCAATAGCGGAAGCGCCTACGGCGAAGCTTTTCTCGCCTGGAAACTCTTTCACAGCGGCTTTGCGGAACTTGATCTGGGAGCGGTAAATCGCGGATCGGTGACACTCGTTGAAAATGGTCAGCAAAATATAGGTTATCTGCAAGTTACGCCTCTTCTCCTTCAATGCCGATATTATCCAGTGATGGGGCAGAGCGCTAAAATCTTTCCATTTTTGACCGCCGGAGGCGGCGTCTATTTCGGACGGCGGTCAGTGCAGTTTACGACTGACAGTTACGCCTCCACCTATGACGGTTTCAACGACGAATCACAAACCGAGTTCAATTATGTGCTTGGCGGCGGAATCGACTTTCGCCTATCGCGCTCCATCGCGCTCGAATTGCAGTCGAAATACATGCCGATCCATTTCAAACAGTTGGCTCTTGTTGAAAACTATACCGCATTGACCATAACAATCGGAGTGAAGTACCTCTATCTCCCTTCAAAACAGAAATCACCCCGAGGAGGACCACATGATGAAAGTAGGCATTAACGGATTTGGACGGATCGGCCGCCTGGTGCTTCGCGCCTCTCGCGGCACGAACATCGAAATTGTCGGTATCAATGACATTACCGACGCCAAAACGCTTGCGCATCTTCTCAAGTATGATTCCATCCATGGCCGCTATCCCGGAACGGTCTCAACCGATGGCGCCAACATTATTGTCGACGGCAAGACAATTCCAGTCAGCGCCGAAAAAGACCCGACTAAACTGCCGTGGAAAACGCTCGGAGCCGATGTCATTCTCGAATGCACCGGCAAGTTCACCAACAAAGAAGACGCACTAAAACACAAAGAAGCTGGCGCCCGCAAAATTCTCATCTCGGCCCCGGCCAAGGGACACGACGGCACTTTCATCCCCGGTCTTAACGCCGACAAATATGACAAGGCCAAGCATGATGTAATTTCCATCGGAAGTTGCACCACCAATTGTCTCGCCCCTGCCGCCAGAGTCCTTTTGGATAATTTTGGCATCGTGAAGGGGTTCATGACAACCATCCACGCCTACACCAACGACCAGCGGGTGCAGGACTCACCGCATAAAGATCTGCGCCGCGCCCGCGCCGCCGCGATGTCGATGATTCCGACATCAACTGGCGCCGCCAAGGCAATCTCGGAAGTTATTCCCGAAATGAAGGGTAAAATGGACGGCATCGCTATCCGAGTTCCCACCGCCAACGGATCCATGGTTGATCTGTGCGTCGAACTGGAGAAGGAGACAACCGCTGAAGAGATCAACGCCGCCTTCAAAAAGGCCGCCTCGACGGCTCCCCTCAATCGCACTCTTGAATATTGCGAAGACCCGATTGTGTCGGTTGACATTATCGGCAACCCTCATGGATGTGTCTTCGATTCGCAACTCACCGCCTGCAAAGGGAAAATGGCCAAGATATTCTGCTGGTATGATAATGAATGGGGATTTTCGAACCGTATGGTCGACATGATCCTCATGATGTAGAAACAATCGCGAGGTAATGATATGAACAAAGTAACCGTTGCCGACGTCAATTTCCGCGCCCAGAAAGCGCTGGTGCGGGTTGACTTCAACGTGCCCCTCGACAAGAGCGGCAAAATCACCGATGACCTCCGCATGCGCGAGGCCCTTCCGACTCTCAGGAAAATCATGGACGATGGCGGCATGGCTATCGCCTGCTCCCATCTCGGTCGCCCCGACGGCAAGTTCGTTCCGTCGATGTCCCTTAAGCCGGTGGCGGCGCACCTGTCAACCCTTCTTGGCAAACAGGTGCATTTTGCCGAAGATTGCATCGGCCCCGAGGCCGCCAATGTCGTCAATCGGATGAAAAACGGCGACTGCGTCCTTCTTGAGAATCTTCGCTTCCATCCCGAGGAAGAAAAGAACGATCCCGAGTTCGCTAAAAAACTCGCCTCGCTGGCAGGCGTCTTTGTCAACGACGCTTTCGGATCAGCCCACCGCGCTCATGCCTCAACAGAGGGAGTCACGCGCTATTTCCTTCAGAATGTCGCAGGCTTTTTGATGGAGAAAGAACTGAAATATCTCATGGCGGCAATATCCAATCCCCGACGCCCCTTTGCGGCAATTCTCGGCGGCTCCAAGATTTCAGGCAAGATTGATGTTATCAAAAATCTGCTCGATAAAGTCGATTACCTTTTTATCGGCGGAGGCATGGTTTTCACTTTCGCCAAGGCGATGGGATACCCGACCGGAGCATCTCTTGTCGAGGCCGAAAGAGTCGAGATGGCTCGTGAGATTTTCGCAAAGTCCCAGAACTCCCGTACCAAACTGATTTTCCCAACCGACGTCGTGATCGCATCTGATATTTCCGAATCCGCCGAGACCCGAATTGTGCCCCTCGATAAAATCCCCGATGGCATGAAGGGACTCGACATCGGCCCGGCCTCTATTGATCTGTTCCGCGCCAAACTATCAGAATGCAAGACTATTATCTGGAATGGCCCGATGGGCGTCTTCGAGTGCGCCCCTTTTGCGAAGGGAACCATGTCGATTGCTGTTCTTCTCGCCGATTTGACCGACAAGGGTGCAACCACAATTGTTGGCGGCGGCGACTCAGCGGCGGCGGTTGCGAAAGCCGGTATTGAAAAACGGCTCACCCATGTTTCGACCGGCGGCGGAGCCTCTCTTGAACTACTTGAAGGGAAAGCCCTCCC
>JBBTMW010000103.1:0-5632 GCA_038067995.1 Candidatus Zixiibacteriota bacterium | reverse complement strand
CAGGGATATCTCGAAACATCAAATGTCGATATCGTCTCCGAAATGATCGAGATGATTATCTCATTCAGAGAATATGAAGCCAATGCCAAAGCCGTGCAAACACAGGATCAGTCACTCGACCACCTGTTCAACAAAGTTGCCGGCAAGGGATAAGAGGATAGGAGAATCAGATGATTAAGGCGATGCGCACAGCGGCGACCGGAATGGTTGCCCAGCAAATGAACGTTGACAACATTGCCAACAATCTTGCCAACGTAAACACAACCGGATTCAAGAAGACGAAAGTCGAATTCCAGGATGTGCTTTACCAAAACTATCGCAAGGCCGGATCGACTACCGCCATCGGCGCAGAAGTGCCAGCGGGATTGGCGATTGGTTATGGTACACGGGCAGTGGCCACAGTCCGCAACTTCGTGGTAGGCGATCTTGCTCAAACTGGCAATCCGCTCGATCTCGCCATTTCCGGCGACGGTTTCTTTCAGGTTCAAAATCCGGATGGAACAACGTCATACACTCGCGATGGCGCTCTCAAGCTTTCCGGCGACGGAAGAATCGTTAATAGCGATGGCTTCCCGATCCTTCCTGAGATAACCATTCCCGAAGACGCTACGTCGATTTCAATCGGCGCCGATGGCGTCGTCGATGTTCAGCAAGTGGGACAGGATGAACCCACCCAGATAGGTCAAATCGAATTGGTTCGCTTTATCAACCCGGCCGGTTTGCAATCGCTGGGCAAGAACCTGATGTCGGCGACGGGGGCCTCCGGCGCACCGCAGGTAGGTAGTCCAACCCAGAATGGACTCGGCGCTATTTATCAGGGCTACAATGAAATGTCAAATGTCAGCGTCGTTGATGAGATGGTCAATATGATCGTCGCTCAGCGCGCCTATGAAATGAACTCCAAGGCGATTCAAACCGCTGAGGATATGGCTCAAATCGCCAACAGCCTGAAGAGATAATTCGGTGAAGATTCACAAAATCATATTGCCGTTGGTAATCTCAGCGTTGTTCGCTATCGAAGCTCGTTCTGAAGATAATACGTCACGTCTGACGCAGTCGCTGGTGGATCAGTTTGCAATCGATACCGCTCATCACACCATTCAACTGCTGGCGAGCCAGATAAAATCATCAGTCAGTTCGGATCAGCAGATATCGCTCCGGGCATTGAGCGCCAAAGAGCCGCTCGGATTGTTTACCGTGATAGCCTACGTCATCAATGGCACCGACACCGTTGCGCAAGGGCAGGTGCGGTATCGCATCGATCGCTTTGCCGATGTTCTCGTGGCCGTAGACAGAATCGCGACTCGCCAGATTGTTGCCAACGATGATTTCATCGTTCAACGCACCAATGTCACAACCCTCATTGAAAAACCGGTGACTGACGTTTCCTCAATAGCAGGACTTCGCATGAAGCGCAATCTCGCCAAGGGAACAATCCTTACTGTTTCGGCTCTTGAAACTGCCCCTGAGGTAGAGTCGGGTAGGGATGTGTCGATTGTCTATCAGTCGGGATTGTGCCGCATCACCGCCAGTGGGACTGCTCTTCAAAGCGGCCGCCTCGGCGATCATATCAAAATTCGAAACAAGACATCGGGTCAGGTGGTGCTCGCCACTGTGACTAATACATCGGAAGTATCCGTGACGCCGTAATCGGCGAAACATGACAGGAAGTCAGAGGTCACTATGAGCATTCGTCGTTTTCTCATCATTCTCGCCATTTTTCTTCTCCTGCCGTTTACCATAAAACTGCGCGGAGAGGATTTTGGGCAGAGCAATTCGTTGTTCACCGACGTCAAGGCGCGCAAAGTGGGGGATATTCTCACGGTGCTGATCTTTGAACAGTCGCGTGGAACGAGCCAGGCCGAAACCAAGACCGACAAGTCGACGTCCTTCTCAACGGATGGCGGCCCCGGGGTTGGATCGCTTAATTTTGTCCCACTCTTCGGAGCGAAAGGGGACAATAAAAACACCTTCAATGGCAAGGGAGAGAATCAGCGTTCCGGGACTTTGCGTGCAAAAATGTCGGTAACGGTTCTTGAACTTCGCTCCAACGGCGATCTGATTGTTGAAGGCTCGCGCACCGTCCAGGTGTCAGATGAAAAAGAAACGCTTCATCTCACCGGCGTCGTTCGCACCAAAGATATCACACCTGAAAACACTGTCGATTCTTATCTCATTGCGGACGCGCAGATTCATTACACCGGCAAGGGGAATCTCAACACTGCCAGACGGCCGGGATTCTTTACGCGCCTCATCAGCTGGATATTCTAACGCGAGGAGTCAACACCATGATAACGACACGAATACCCTCTGTACTCCTTCTGCTCCTCGCCGGAACAGCTCTCACTGTGGCCCTTTGGTCGCCGATTCATGCCTCCAAGGTGAGGATCAAGGATGTAACAACATTTCATACCTCCGAGGAAATCGACCTCATTGGTTATGGTCTGATCGTAGGGCTTGATGGGAGCGGCGACGGAAACGGAACCCAGTTCACCACCCAGTCTCTTGTGAATATGATGCAGAGGATGGGATTGACCATTGAAAAGGACAAAGTAAAGACCAAGAACGTAGCCGCTGTCATGGTGACGGCGCATGTGTCATCGGACTATTCGCAAGGTTCGGCTTTCGATGTCACTTTGTCATCTATAGGCGATGCCTCGTCGCTACAGGGAGGGACGCTTCTTATGACGCCACTCTCCGATGCCGCAGGTGTCGTGCGCGCCTCAGCGCAGGGAGCGGTGTCGATAGGCGGATTCAATGTGCAGGTCGACGAAACCAATCGAATTGTCAATAATTACACCCTCGTTGGGCGAATCCCGAACGGGGGTAAGATTACTGTTCCGACAACAGTGTCCGCTCCGAGAAATGATATTCGTCTTTCGTTAATGGATCCCGATCAGACGACTGCCTATAGAATTGCCGAACGGATCAACATCGAATATGGCAGTGTCGCTATCGCTCGAAACAGCGCGACTGTGGAAATTACAATTCCCGACAGCCTTATGTACGATGAAACTCGCACCGAATTTGAGGCGAGGATAGGACAGATGCAGATAGTTCCCGACGGCAATGCCCGCGTTGTGATAAACGAGAAAACGGGAACGATTGTCGCCGGTGAACATGTCACGATTGAGCCAGTCGCTATTGCTCATGGAACCATAACAGTGAACATCCAGTCATTGCCAATAGTGTCACAGCCTGAGCCGTTTTCTCAGGGAGAGACAGTCGAGACCCAGGAAAGCAGAATCACCATACAGGACGATAAGGCGCGGGTTGTGGAACTGACCGAATCGGTCTACCTGTCAGATATCGCCTCCGCGCTCAACAAGATCGGCGCCACACCGCGCGACATCATCGCCATTTTCCAGGCGTTGAAAGAAGCCGGTGCGCTCAGGGCTGAACTGGTAATCATGTAATGTCTCTTCTCGATGTCAAATCCATAGCTCTGCCAAAGAGCGAGGGAACGGTGCAGACTCTGAAGCCCGACAGTACGCGCCAGAAAGAAGCGTCGCGTCAGAAGCTTCAAAAGGCGACCCGCGAATTCGAGTCCCTTTTCAGTTTTTATATGCTCAAGTCAATGCGACAGTCGGTCAGTTTTGGCAACGACAAGCAGGAGGGAGCCTTATCATCGGGACTTGGGAAAGACACATTCACCGAAATGTTTGACATGAAGATGGCCGAAAAGATCGCTACCAAAGGAAGGCAATCAATTTCAACCCTCATGTACAACCAGATGGTGAAACAGATAGATCAGAAAGATGAAGAACACTCCCTTGATACTTCGCTGACATCTGTCCGCAAAACACAAGCGCCATCGTTCGAGCTCTCCGGTCATGCCTCTTTAGGCGACCCAGTACAAAATCGCCTACCAGCCAAAGAACCAATTGTCATTTCCACACGGTCTGAATCGATTCATCACCAGACTTTGTCGGCATTCGCCGATGCGGAACCATTCGAGTTTGATTTTTCGCCAGAACCGGTATCTCAAAGCGCGATAAACGATACACCACAGAATTTCGAAGTTGAGCCAGCAATACCAATCGCTACTCCAAATCAGACTTCTCACGCCCACCGGCAGATATTTGCATTGTATGGTGAGCAGATAGAAAAGGCCTCGCGCCTGACCTCTTTGGATTCAAGTCTGATCGCCTCGGTCATTCACGCCGAATCATCGGGAGACGCCCAGGCAGTTTCTGCATCGGGAGCAAAAGGATTGATGCAATTAATGGACAGTACGGCCGTCCACTACGATGTCTCCCAGCCCTTTGATCCGGAGGAGAATATTCGTGGCGGAAGCCGCTATTTGAAGGACCTGATCGACCGTTTTGGCGACCTGAAGCTGGCCCTTGCGGCCTACAACGCCGGACCATCGAATGTGCGCAAGTTCAACGGCATCCCGCCTTTCACTGAGACAATCAACTATGTCAGTAAGGTTCTCGACGGATATCCAGCTGGCGATGAAACAGCAAAAGTTGCTCAGGCTAAAGAGAATGAAGCAATTGACCGATAATTGAACAGGACGATTGAAACACAAAAACCATGGAATTGGTAAACAAACTTATAGAACTTCTCGGCAGGGAAGCCACGCTTTTCGAAGCGTTTCTCGGATTGCTTGACCGTCAGACCGAGATGCTCGTGTCTAACGACATCAAGGGACTCAACGAAGTTACCGAACGAATGCGCGAACGGCTCGTCGAAAGCCAGCTGATCAATAGGCAGAGAATAGAATTGGTCGAGCGTATTCGCGTAGCCAATGCCATCGATGGCGACCTCAATGTTTCCCGCCTACTCGATATTGTCGACGACCAGCAGGCTGACCAGCTTCAGCGGTTACGATCACTCATTCTGGATCTAAACGATCGTATCGGCGTCTCTCGCAGTCGCAATGAACTTCTGTTGAATCGATCGCGAATGTATATCGCCCGCATGATGGAAATGCTGGCGAAGGTGGGGAAACCCGAAGAAAACTACACTGCCAACGGACCACGACAAGCCGCCGATTTACATCTGGCGCTCGACAGGAGGGCATAGATGCCAGGTCTCTTTCAGGGATTGGAAATTGGTAAGCGCGCTCTGCTGACTCACCAGGTAGTTCTGCAGACAATTGGTCATAACATTGCAAACGTCAACACCCCCGGTTATAGCCGTCAGAGGGTGCAAATTGGCGCGACGCTTCCCGAAAACAGCACTATCGGAAGCATCGGCACGGGAATCAACGCCGACAATGTGCGTCAGGTTCGTGATCTGTTTCTGGGACAGCAATTGCGTGCCGATACAAAATCTCAGGGTCAGTGGAATTACAAGGAAAAGATTCTCTCTCAAATCGAATCGTTTTTTGCCGAGCCGGCTGACGGCACTCTTTCAGACCAGCTGAACAAGTTTTGGGATTCATGGTCTGAAGTGTCCACTAATCCCACGTCGATTGGGTCGCGTGTCGCGGTGACCGAACAGACAAACCTCATGGTGAACAGCTTTCATGAAATGGCCAATCAACTGAATCGCCTCCGCAATTCCACAGACGCCGATCTGGTTGCGCTCACCAGCGACGTAAATCGACTGGCAAGTGAAATATCCAGTATGAATCGACAGATTAAGTCACAAGAGATTGGCCAGGAACGCGCCAACGATCTTC
>JBBTMW010000102.1:0-5522 GCA_038067995.1 Candidatus Zixiibacteriota bacterium | reverse complement strand
GCCCACTTGTGCCGGATGATTCTTGAGGAAACATCGATAGGCCGGTTGAGATTGTCGTCGATTGAGCCGCAAACATTTCGGGATGAGCTGATCGATCTCTTTCACGCCCATCCGGATCGAATCTGCCGCTACGCCCATTTACCGCTTCAGTCGGGGTCGTCGCGAATTCTCAGATTGATGCAAAGGCCCTATGATCAACCCACCTATCTGCGTAAACTGGCATCTATAAAGGAATCGGTCGACAATGTCGTGACTGGCGCCGATGTGATTGTGGGCTTCCCCGGTGAAACACCAGCCGATTTTGACGAGACATGCAAGGTGGTTGAATCCGGGCTTTTGGACTATCTGCACGTCTTCAGCTACTCGGATCGTTCTGGAACTCCTGCCAGTCAGATGAAAGAGAAGATCGATCCGATGGTCGTCAAAGAACGAAATGCTCACCTCACTCGTATATCGCACACACTTCGCACTCGGGCCTACCAACGGCAGGTTGGGAAAGCGCTCAGGGCGGTTGTTCAGGGTCGTGATTCATCCGGCCTGCAAACTGGTATCACCGACAATTTTCTTAATGTGCGGTTTCACGGTCAGCAACATGTTCCGCGATCTCTGGTGACGCTCGACATTACATCCGCCGAAAACGACATGCTCACCGGAAAGGTGATAACGACCCTCGATATTGCATCAGTAAAAACGATGGTCTAGTCCACGGCTCCTTTTTCCTATCGATATCGGAACTCTTTTCCAGCTATCACCCAAATTGTCCTGATCACCAAATCCTCTCATCACACTCAACATCAAATCACACAGTAGGTTATCGTTCTCGGTCAGACCTTGGCACGGGTCGTGCTATACCTGCGTCGGACAAGGGTGTCCGGAAAAATATATATGGCAGAAAAGAAAGTCGAAGAACAAACCAAAGGCGACGCCAACCAGGTTGCTGAAACGCCAGCCCCGAAAAAATCCGGCCTGATGATGTATATCATTATCGGCGTCGGTGGGATGGTACTGGTGACGACTATTGTCGTCGGTGTCCTGATGTTCACCAAAGCAAAACCGGCAGAGACATCTGCAACCACCGATTCTTCAGATTCCACTGCTGTCGAAGTTGCCGCGACTGACCATAAAGAACAATCGCATAGCAAATCCTCGAAGAAGCCAAACAAATCAGAACAATCGCAAGCCGGAGATTTGACCGAAGAGGACCTGGCCGCGCTCGACAGCACTTTTGCGCTCGACAGTCATAGTGTCCTCAAAGAAGTCGCCGACAACCTTGCCTTCCTCGATTATAAGCCGGGAGAGAATGAAGTCGCCGGTGGGGAGTCACTGCCGATGTCAGCCAATGATTCACTTGAAGCTCTGGATTGGCTGACTAAGGAAGAAACGCGCCTCGCCAAAAAAGAGGCGGATCTGACCCAGCGTGAAGCTCAGGTCAATAAGCTCAACGCCGAAGTATCCAAGAAAATTATCCGCCTCGAACAGGCTGAGACCTCCCGAATCGGCATTCTCGCCAAGATGTATGATGGTATGGACCCAAAGGCCGTCGCCAAACTTATGGCTGATCTCGACGATGAAACCATCGTCAGCATCCTGCCGCGCATGAAAACAAACAATGCCTCATCGGTGCTGGGGACACTCCCTTCGCCGCGGGCCGCAAAGCTATCCAAACAGATGATTACCATTGCCGACGGAGACACAAAGTGAACGCTCAAATGCCCACATTGTTGAATCTCCTCGGCATGGCTCCAATTAGTCCCGAAGGACAAGTCGGCAAATCGACCGAACCCAATGTCTCAGGCGCATTTGATCTGATCTTTCAGGCATTTATGGCGTCACCGAATCAGGCGAACCCGGCGAATACGCCCACGCCTGATCTGCTCACAACTGATCAGGTATCAACCGGATCTCCGGAGAACAGTATTGCACCCACGAATGAAGGACCACGCGGCCTTTATTCCGGTACTGTTGAGAATCCTGAAATTCCTAATTGGGCTGGATTGACGAATATGCTGTCACTTCGCAACGCGCCGTTTGTCACAAACAATGTTACAATCAATGCAGAAGCGAATCCCGTGATTGCCGCACCAAAAATGATCGAAGCGATTACTACCTCCTTGCCGCCAGGAACATTCACTGTCAAGGCGACAACCATTGAAAACGGTTTGGTGACATTTGATCTGGCCTCTGGAAACGACGGACAAATGCTGAAAGTCAGCATTCCGCTCGAATCAATTGACTCCCATAATGATAACAATCCGCAACCTCGCGGGATGCGGTCCTTCTCCGGTCTCTCAACTAATCAAGATGGGATTGATATCGAACAACTGATCAATCGCGCCAACGTGACAAGCCTCACCATTTCGTCTCCGTCTGGTTCCACGATCGCGCCCGATACTAACAGCAAATCAGCAGTTGATAAGACGCAAAACGTCATCGCTATCACGGCCATTCAGCAAGGAAAAACTCTACAGCTTTTTGCAACGCCCCGTCCTGCCGAAATCGTTGCGCAAATTCAACCGGCTACGATTGTGACTGAATCGAGAACAACGGCACCCAAGGTGGTATTACCACTGGCCGGGAAAATCAGTCCGGACACCTCCGACGACGATGCATCCTTCGCCACAGTATCCCGACCTGAAACGACTCACATGCTTAGCGAGACTGAGATGTCTGAGACGCCCGCGGCGAAAAGCAGAGCCGATGCTGACGCCAAACCGGCAGTTGCAAACCAATGGCAAGCAAAGTATCAGTCCCAGTCTGAGGGTATCGATTCTGTAACGCCAGAATTTGAACAGACGAAAAATAGCTCAGCACAATATACAGTAACGGATGATGTCACCGATGGCAGTCAGATCACTCCAACCCCTGTCGACCATTCCCTTCCGACTGAAACAGCCGGTGCGCGAACCACTCACCAGGCAGATGCGACATTTGCCAAAGAGCCAAGCACTTCTATCGGCAGAATGACATCTCAAACTGAAACAGCCGCGCCGATTGCAATACCAAAAGATTTTGATATGACGACTCTACATACCGGCGGTACAAAATCAGTCACCCTGCAGTTGAACCCCGAGCATCTCGGCACTGCCCGCGTGCATTTGACGGTGCAGGATGATATGGTGTCGGCACGCGTTGTCGTCAATTCTCATCATGCGAAGGCCGTTGTTGAAGGGTCGCTGAACGATCTTCTCCAACAGTTTGAGCGCGCCAATATCCGCATCGAGCAGATTCAGGTAACAGTCAGCGGCGAATGGCAAAACTCAGAACACAATCGTCGGCAGTTCTTTCAGGCGCCCCGCCCGGCGTCACGATTCATCAAAGATGACGACGAGAGTGAGTCGATTACCGATACCGTCGCCAAACTATTTGCACCGAAACAATCACCGGCCTTTGCCGGCTTGAATATCCTGGCATAGGAGGATACGTAGATGGCATTCATTTCACCGATAGCAACCGACTCCAGCGGAAAGCCGCGTCAAACCGGAAGTATGCAATCCCTTGGTCGGGATGATTTTCTCAAATTGCTCGTCACCAAGCTCGAGTATCAAGATCCGCTAAATCCAATGCAGGATGAAAACTTTGTCGCCCAGTTGGCCCAGTTTTCTTCACTGGAGCAGATGTACAACATCTCCGAGGGAATCAAAAAATCGAACGAGTGGGATTATCTGCAGATGCAGTCGATCAACAACGTCATGGCCTCTGGACTTATCGGTCGCGAAGTGCAGGCCAATTATTCCGGCGTCTATTATGACGGCGAGTCGAATCCCACGATATCATTCACCAGCGACAAATCAGCAACCGATCTGAAGATCACCATCACCGACGGTGAAGGGAACAAGATCGCAACCCTCACCCGCGACAGCATCCCCGCTGGCGCTACTTCAATTGAATGGGATGGCCGCGACAACTTTGGCAACAAAGTGGATAGCGGTGCCTACAACATAGCCGTGGAGGCAATCGACCTCTCCGGCGCGAGTTTCAAGCCGAAGATGTCGCTGGTTGGTATTGTCGAATCAATATTCTACCGTGATGGCGCCGCCTACCTGAGCGTGAGTGGCGTTGAGATTCCGCTTGGCGATGTGGCCGCAATCGGCGATCCGGGAAGTTTTGGAAAGTAAGAGAAGAAGGACAGAAGGAAGCATATGAGTTACGGAAATGGAGTCAAAGTAAGCGCCTATGAGCGTCCGGTTAATCTGCTGGAGATTGCTCAGCGCGGCGCTCAGCCTACCCAATCGAAAGAAGCTGGAGGCGCCTTCAGAGATGTTCTGGCCGGCCAGTTGAAGAACGGCGGCGAGATCACCTTCTCCAAGCACGCCGAGCAGAGACTGCATTCTCGCGGCATCACATTGACGGCAGACTTGAAGGCACGATTGAGCCAGGCTATTGACAAGGCAGACGCCAAGGGGTCGCGCGAAACTCTGGTTCTTTCTGACTCGACGGCATTTGTTGTCGCGGTTAAGAACAGAACCGTCGTAACCGTTTTTGATAAAGACAATCTTCGCGAAGGAGTCGTCACCTCAATCGACTCCGCCGTGATTTTGTGAGAAGAAGTAAAAATATGAAACACATAACTATAACATCAGCAGTTAGACTGGACTCCATGATAAATGGAGAGGTTCGACTGTCAACCATGGAGGTAACCAACCCATGATGGCATCATTGTTTTCCGGCGTATCCGGACTGAAAAACCACCAGGTTCGCATGAACGTGATTGGTAACAACATCGCAAACATCAACACCATCGGCTTCAAGTCGAGTCGCGCCAATTTTCAGGAGGCGTTGATTCAGACGTACAAGGGCGCCGGTCGACCGACCGCCATTTCCGGTGGTACCAACCCGGTGCAAATCGGCCTTGGTATGCAGGTAGCGGCAATCGACAACTTGTTCTCGCAGGGAGGTCTTGAAACGACCGGTCAGATTACCGACCTTGCGATTCAAGGTTCAGGATTCTTTATCCTGGGCGATTCCAATGGCAATAAGTTTTACACCCGAGCCGGAGCCTTTGGGTTCGATGGAGAATCCAATCTCGTCGACACCGCCACCGGACTCTATGTGCTTGGGAAATTAGCCGACTCGACCGGCTCGATCCCATCGCTTGCGACCACTGGCCCGATCCGCCTGCCGTTTGGTCAGCAGGATCCAGCCCGTGCGACCACTGAAGTTACTCTCGCTAACAATCTTGACGCTTCAGCTACTGAAGCTGATGCCTCCCTTACCGCCGCCGGAGCTAGCGGTGTCGTTTCTGTTTCAGGCCGAGCCATCAACGGCGTCGGCGGCACACACACGATTACCGTTACTGGCAATCAGGCTCAGGCCGCATCCTTTACAGGCACCATAAACGGTCTCAGCGCCAACACGACGCTGGACAGTCTTGGCGTCACCGATTTCGCAGACTTCACATTGACAGTCGATGGTGGGTCAGACCGTCAATCTGATTGATGGCATTAATCAGGTCGCCAACCGTTGACGCGATCGTCATACCGGTGATCGGCTGAGCTGACCCACCATCGACTGTCAATGTGAAG
>JBBTMW010000101.1:0-7459 GCA_038067995.1 Candidatus Zixiibacteriota bacterium | reverse complement strand
GGGTGGCCGGAGTCGATTCGGTCGGCGTCTTTGATATCGATGAAAAACTTGCCCGCAAAGTAGCCGAACAGTATGGCAATGGACGGGCTGTTGCACATGCCCTTGATGCCGGCAATGAATCAGCGGTCGAGACAGCCCTCAAAGGCTACTCGGCGGCCCTCTCCTGTGTCACCTATCGATACAATCCGGGGATAACCCGAGCCGCCATCAAGGCCGGTTGCCACCTCGCTGATCTCGGCGGAAACAACGACGCCGTCCGCACCCAATTGGCCATGGATGCCGAAGCCGCTCGCGCCGGTGTCATCATCGTGCCCGATTGCGGTCTTGCGCCGGGGATGGTGGCGGTCATTGCCGCTGATGCAATCTCGCGATTCGATACCACCCATTCCATTCGCATTCGAGTGGGAGGGCTACCGCAAAATCCCCGCCCGCCGCTGAATTATCAAATGGTTTTCTCAGCAGAGGGACTTATCAATGAATATTGGGAGCCGTGTGTTATCCTTGAAAAGGGACAGCACAAAACTGTCGAGCCGATGTCGGCATTGGAGTCATTGGCATTCGAAGGCCTCCCCGAACTGGAGGCGTTCTATACCTCAGGCGGAACATCAACTCTTCCCGATACCTATCGGGGTAAAATTGATTTCCTCGACTACAAGACGATCCGCTACAAGGGGCACTGCGATCTCTTTCGCCCCATGCTCGAACTCGGACTGGCCTCGCGTCACCGCTTGATGGTCGATGGACAGTCGGTGGAGCCGCGGGAGGTGTTCAAGGCGGTCCTCGACAACAATCTCAGTTTTGCCGAGCCGGATATGGTGCTGGTGCGTCTGACCGCCGAGGGGACACGCGGGGGAAGCCGGGGAACAATTACCTATGAAATTGTTGACCGTCAGGATATGGAAACGGGATTGACCGCGATGATGCGCACGACGGCATTCCCGGCCGCGATTGTGGTGTGGATGGCCGCCGCCGGCAAAATATCGGCGCGAGGATGCAAACCGCAGGAGCTGGTGGTCGACCCCAAACTCTTCTTCGAGGAACTCCGCCGCCGGAAGATTAATCTGGTGATAAAGGAGGGGTGAGGTTTTTTTGACAATAGTGTTTGAGTGAAGTTTTCATCTCTGTCATTCCCGCTCCCCTCTGTCATTCCCGCGAAGGCGGGAATCCAGTCTTTGATCTTACGTAGGGTGGCATTGTCTTCAATGCCGCCATCTTTTTCGCTTACTATGCGAGATAATTGGCAGGATTGCGGACAATCCTGCCCTACTCAATGTCAGAGTGCTCGTTATTCTTGAGTAGGTCAAAACCCCTGCGGTTTTGACATCTTTGGAATTGGTCGGAGTCAGGAGCACGGGACTCCTGACATTGCTTGAATAAAGACAACGCATCTCGTCTGCGCTCGATGCGACGCTTCGCGTGGCACAAAATAAACGGCTAACAGGCGGCTTTGTCTTCAATGCCGCTATTCTCATTAAGTCGATGTAGTCTCTCTTTTCCCATTTGAACTCCCCTCCGCAACGCCATATATTCCCCGGCATGGATTACAAAGCACTCACCGCCAGCGAAATTGCAAGGCAAGTATCGTCAGGAAAGCTCAGCGCGGTCGAAATCACCGAATCTGCGCTCACGCTCGCCCGCACCGAAGGGCGCGAACTCAACGCCTTCATCACTCTCTGTGAAGACAAAGCCCGCGCTCAGGCCAAGGCCATTGACTCCGCATTAAAAAGCGGCAAATCTGCCGGACGGCTGGCAGGTGTGCCGGTTGCCATCAAAGACAATATCTGTTACAAAGATTACCCCACCACCTGCGCCTCTAAGATTCTCGATAATTTTATCTCTCCCTACGACGCCACCTGCGCTGAGCGTCTTGTTGCCGAAGGGGCGATAATAATCGGCAAGACCAATCTCGACGAATTCGCGATGGGGTCATCAAACGAAAACTCCAGTTACGGGCCGGTGAAAAACCCCATCGACCATTCCCTCGTTCCGGGAGGTTCATCGGGCGGATCGGCGGCAGTAGTAGCACAGGGAATTGTGCCGATTGCCTATGGCTCAGAGACGGGCGGCTCGGTTCGTCAGCCAGCGGCATTGTGCGGAGTTTTTGGACTGAAGCCCTCGTACGGCGGCATTTCGCGCTACGGATTAGTAGCATTTGGATCATCCCTCGACCAGATAAGCCCCTTCGCGCGAACCGTCGAAGACCTCGCCCTTGCCTATGCGGTTCCTTCGGGAAGCGACCCCAACGATGCGACTTCTCTTTCGTTCTCCCATCCCAACTATCCCAAAGAGATTCGTAGCGGAAGAAAATTTCGTATCGGGATTCCAAAGGAGTACTTCTCCGAAGGGCTTGACCCGCAGGTTGGAAACGTCGTGAGCCGAGCCATCGATGCTCTTAAGAGGGATGGGCACACTTTCATAGATATTTCCCTTCCGCTTACCGAAATGGCGATACCAGTCTATTATGTGGTGTCGTCGGCGGAGGCGTCATCGAATCTGGCGAGATTCGACGGCGTGAAGTATGGTCCTCGCAAGGGAGGGGATGGGGATTTGCTCGAGATGTATGGCGCGACCCGCACAGCGGGATTCGGCGCCGAGGTCAAACGGCGCATCATGCTGGGAACCTATGTGCTGTCATCGGGCTATTACGATGCTTATTACAACAAAGCCACACAGGTGCGCGATCTGATGCGACAGGAATTCGTCGATACGTTCAAAAATGTTGACCTGCTCATATCGCCAACTTCACCTACTCCGGCGTTCAAGATTGGAGCCAAGGTCGATGACCCGTTAGCAATGTATCTCAGCGACGTCTACACCGCGCCAGCCAATCTGGCCGGGATTCCGGCGATAACAGTCCCCTTTGGGAATATCCCCGATGGCCGGCCGGCTGGAGTACAATTTATCGCCCCCGAATGCGGAGAGCTTTCTCTTTTTCAAATTGCCAATAGCCTCTACAAGCTAAGATAACTATGCCGCACGCAATGCTGGCGTCAGGGGTTCGTCTTTACTACGAAGAATACCTTCCTGTCAAATCTACTCCGGGGATTCCGGTCATTTTCCTTCATGGTTTCATGCTCGACCGGCGAATGTGGACTTTTCAAGTGGAACGATTCGGGCAAGCGCACCGGTCAATCTTTGTCGACGCCAAAGGGCATGGCCTTTCGGATACTCCCGAGAGTGGCTATGGGCGCGACGAGCGGGTCGAAGATTTACTCCTTTGTGCCGATATTCTATCATTGGAGAGGTTTCATTTGATAGGCTTCTCAATGGGCGGTGCGACGGCGCTTGGTTTTGCTCTGACCTATCCGGAACGTCTGCAGTCGCTGACACTTGTGGCGGCGCCGCTCGCAAGGCACTGGTTTTTCAAGTGGGTGAGTAGGATTGACACAATTGCACGGGAACAGGGAGCCGATGTGGCAAAGAAATTCTGGCTTGACTATATCATGCCATACTATGCTCCAGCCGAGTTGCAGGAAGCAGGGGAATTGATGCGACAGATGATTGTCAACCAGCCATTGGCGGTATGGAATGACCCACTTCGGGGGAAATATCACACTGAAGCCGACAGCGACAGACTCCAGCACATCTCAATGCCGACGTGTGTTATCGCAGGTGACAAAGACAGAGTTTTTGTCGAGATGGCGGCAATAATGAATGAACGGATACCGTCCGTTGAAAGGCACATCATCTCCAGTTGCGGTCATATGGTTCCCCTTGAAAAACCCGAACTTTTCAACGATATCGTGCTCCAATTTCTGGAGCGAACCACGGAATAGAGCATGAACTACTTTGAAGCAAAAGAACGGCTGGAGTCGCTGGTGCAATTCCGCAAACAATATGGCGAGTATATTGCCTTCACCAACCGCGAACGGAATCTGGCGGCTCAAACTGTGCGGGAGCGTCTCGAATCGGCCCTTGGATTTGTGTGCGATTCCCTCGGCAAAGTGAGTTGTGGCTATCTTCAGACCACCGATTTGCCTTCACAAGGGGGGAAATCGCTGAAGATCAATGTCGTCAAGGCCGTCTTCAGGCCGGAGTTGGTTCGCAAGTATGACCTCCGCGACGACACCCCGCTTGCAGAACTCGACCGCGGCATTTCGATTTACCAGAAGATGCTGTGGCGGGAAAAACTCAATTTGTGGAATCCCTTGTTTTGGTTTGTCTATTTGACGTCATACGCGGCGCGCCTTCCGTTCCGTATTCTCGAATCGGCCGGTCAGGATGTGGCGGCGCTTGAAAAGACCCCGCTGACGCGCGGCTATGTTGTCATTGTCCAACTCATTTTTGCATTTCTCATTCTCAAGCAGAGCGGTTTTCTGACCTTGATATGGTTTGACTTTGCCAGTCGCTGAGCGTTAATTGTCCCCTTCCCATAGGCGCCCGAATTGGTCAAAGTGACCCGGCGCGACCTGTGATGGCACGACAAGGACGCAGGATTGGCAGAGTTTAACGGTTTTGAGCCGGTCATCGGGCTGGAAGTTCACGCCCAGCTTTCAACGGAATCCAAGATATTTTGTACCTGCCGTAATCTGTACGGCGAAGCACCCAACAGCCTGACTTGTCCGGTCTGTCTGGGACTTCCCGGAGCGCTCCCCGTTCTCAATAGCAAAGCCGTCGATTACGCCATGCGGATGATTCTGGGAGTCGGAGGGACTATCCAACTGCATTCGGTTTTTTCCCGAAAGAATTATTTTTATCCCGATCTCCCCAAAGGGTATCAGATATCGCAATATGACCTTCCGATCGGCCTCGGCGGTGAGGTGCGCTATCGGCTCGATGGCGGTGAAGTCAAAACGTGCCGTATCAAGCGAATTCATCTTGAAGAAGATGCCGGCAAGTCGCTCCATCCCGAGGGGGGAGAATCGTTCACGCGTGTCGATTTGAACCGCTGCGGCGCACCCCTCATCGAAATTGTCTCTGAGCCGGATCTGCGTAGTCCGCAGGAAGCGTATGGATATCTGGTCAAGATGAAGCAGATTCTTCGCTATGTCGATGTCTGCAGTGGCGACATGGAGAAGGGGCACCTGCGATGCGACGCCAATGTTTCGGTTCGTCCGGTTGGATCCCCCACATTCGGAACACGCACCGAACTGAAGAATATGAATTCCTTCAAGGCGGTGGAGCGGGCGATTCAGTTTGAAATTGAGCGTCAGGTCGGAGTAATCACCACCGGCGGCACGGTTCAGCAGGAGAGTTTGTTGTGGAATGAAAAGAAGCAGGCCGCTGAGATGATGCGCTCCAAAGAGGAGTCGCACGACTACCGCTATTTCCCCGAGCCGGACTTGCCCACCCTTGATGTCTCTGCAGAGCATGTGGAATCTGTCCGAAATTCATTGCCGGAATTACCCGATGCGCGTGCGGCGCGATTTGTCTCGCAGTATGACATCCGGGAGTATGATGCGCTCGTTCTTACCGAAAGCATCGCGCTGGCAAATTATTTCGAAGAGGTTATGCGCTCATTCTCCGATGGCCGTTCTGCTGCTAACTGGATTCAAACCGAAGTACTCGGAACTATCAACCAGACCGGTGAAGACATCTCTACTTACAAGATTCCCCCAGTGGCTATCGCTGATCTGTTACTACGGGTGCAAAAAGGAGAGATTTCCGGCAAGATCGCCAAGACAGTTTTTGCCGAAATGACGCAGTCGGGGAAAAATCCTGCCGCCATCATTGCCGAGCAGGGATTAGCGCAAATATCCGGTGAGGATGCGCTTATTCCGGTCATCGACCAGGTGATCGCCAGTAGTCCCGACAATGTGGAAAAATATCGCTCCGGCAAAACGAATGTTTTTGCCTTCTTCGTGGGACAAGTCATGAAAGCGACCCGCGGTCAGGCCAATCCCGAAGTTGTCAATCGCCTTCTCAGGGAAAAACTCGATGGCGGCGCCTGATGGCAGACAAAGCGCGATTGGCGGTCTTCATTTCAGGAGGCGGCTCGAATCTTCAGGCGATAATCGACGCGTCATTGCGAGGAGAACTGTCGGCTGAGGTGGCGTGGGTAGTGTCGAGCACTCCCTCAGCCTACGGACTGACACGGGCGCGAAATGCCGGCATAGAAGCCACGGTTGTAGCGCGAAATGCCGATGAGTCTATTGAAATCTATGGTGAACGGCTCCTGCGGGATTTGCAGTCGCGGCGTATTGACTATATCGCCCTCGCCGGTTATCTCAAGCTGTTGCCAACGGTGGTCGTGCGAACATACAGAGACAAAATTGTGAATATTCATCCGGCGCTTTTGCCGAAGCATGGCGGCAAGGGAATGTATGGCCATCACGTTCATTCGGCGGTCATCGCCGCCGGTGACAAGGAATCCGGTGTGACGATACATTTGGTCAATGAGGCCTATGACGAGGGGCGCATTCTGCTTCAGGTGCGCGTGTCGGTGTTGGCAGATGATACGCCTGAAACGCTTGCGGCGCGTATATTGGTGCATGAGCACGAGCAGTATCCAAAAGTTATCGACAAATTAATACGAGGAGAATATGTCAACCGTTAAGTCAGCCCCGCTTCTTCAATCGAATATCAGCGAATATCCGCTGATGACTCGCGGCAAAGTTCGCGATGTCTACGACCTCGGCGACTCCCTGCTCTTTGTCACGAGCGACCGCATCTCGGCCTTCGACGTTGTCATGCCAAACGGTATCCCCGGCAAGGGGGCGATTCTCACCGCCATGTCTCTTTTCTGGTTCAAGTTTCTCTCTGACGTCGTTCCCAATCATCTGATAACTGCCAATGTTGACGAATATCCTCAGCCTCTGCGAAAATACCGCGATCAGCTTGAAGGGCGCTCGATGATTGTCGTTAAGGCTCAGCGGATTGAATGCGAATGCATCGTGCGCGGCTATATTTCCGGCTCTCTTTGGAAGGAATTAGTGGCGGCGAGAAAAGAGGGAAATGATACCGTACATGGATTCACATTCCCGTCTGACTTGGTTGAATCGGGAAAACTGCCGCAACCGCTTTTTACTCCGTCATCAAAAAACGACACGGGGCACGACGAAAATATCAGCTACGCCAAATTGGAATCGATGGTCGGTGTCGACGTTGCACGGATGTGCCGCGACGCCTCCCTTGCCGTTTACACCAAAGCCGCCGACTACGCCCTTTCAAAGGGAATCATCATTGCTGATACGAAATTCGAGTTTGGATTCAAAGATGGGAAATTTATACTCATCGACGAAGTCTTATCCCCCGATTCCTCCCGCTTCTGGCCGGTCAGTTCCTATAAGCAGGGAGGAGCGCAGATGTCGTTCGACAAACAACCAATCCGCGACTATCTCGATACGCTTGATTGGAACAAGAAGCCACCGGCGCCAACCCTTCCGGACTCGGTCATCGAGGCCTCGATCGCGCGCTACCGTGAGGCGATGCGGCTATTGACGGGAGCATGATAGTGGGCGACACAGTAAAAATTAAACGCGCACTCCTTTCGGTATCGGACAAGCGCGGCATCGAACAA
>JBBTMW010000100.1:0-21862 GCA_038067995.1 Candidatus Zixiibacteriota bacterium | reverse complement strand
CCCCACGTTCACGTGAGGCTTGTTGCGTACAAATTTCTCCTTCGACATGACCTGTGTCTCCTCAGACAAAAAAAGCCCAGAACCAGGATCGAACTGGTGACCTCGTCCTTACCAAGGACGTGCTCTACCAACTGAGCTATCTGGGCCTAAAACATTTTCAGTTGGCCGCGTGCAAACGCACGTATCCCCTAACCTGTTGGGGGCAAGCTGGGTATATAAAGGAATTGCAAGACACATGTCAAGGTCATTTTGTGACAATTAATCACCAATTTTGTGATAGCGGCAGAATTGTTGCTTTCCGGGGTCGAATGCGATTCAGTTTCCGCCTCCGATTCGAGTGCTCTCCGCGCCATTAAGTCGCTGTATTTCTTCCTCTTAGGTCCCCCGCCGGAACGGTGGGTTCTTCATCCGGCGGAGTAGGTCAGGAGCCCTGTGCTTTGTCATTCCCGCGAAGGCGGGGAATCCAGTCTTATTCTTCTTCGTTCAGGTTTTCCGTAGGTCTGGTTCCGAGTGAGTTGAGTGTAGCGAGGCGATTGAGAAACCCGACATGGGTTTGGAACGAAGATGTCGGGCTTCTCCCCCGTCTTGCGACGGAGTCGGAACACCGACCTACAAGAGTAATAAAAAAAGAGCGGGAGACGAGGCTCGAACTCGCGACCAACAGCTTGGAAGGCTGTGACTCTACCAACTGAGTTACTCCCGCTTTTCGGAGTCGTGTTAGCTTAGATGTATACACCAAGTTTTTGAATTGGTCAAGAGGGTAGTTGCGTAACGAGAAGAACCCAGGCAGTGCCTGGGCCACCAAGGCAAGGAGTTGTCTTCAACAAGATTTTGAACTTGTTTGCAAGAAGCGGGTTCAACGCTTGCTCTTTAGTTCTTTGCTTTGGTGGCCCGCCCAGTGGGCGGGATATTTGTCTTATCTTGCCTCGTGTTTACGAATACCAGTGATAGCTCGACCAACGCCATTCGGAAGAATGCACCGCCAAACCGGCCTTCACGGGATTATTGTGGCAATAGTTAATTTTCTGAATGACACTTTCTTCAGAACGGCAATTGTGATCGTATCCGCGCGCCTGCCAAACATGAGGCTTTCCATCTGAACCGAATACATCCTGTGGGAGTATTCCCAACCTAGCTTTCCAGCCGGCAATAACAATTCTCGCGCTTAACATTTTGAGCTCTCCGAGAATTCTTCCGGTCGGAACGCCTTCTTGAGGGACAACAACCAAGTGAATGTGAGTCGGCATTACTATATAACCATAAACTATTAAACGGCCATCTGAGTGAAACTTCATCAGTTCAGTCACGAACAGATCGCGATCAACAGTGTCCGCCATCAATGGAAGTTGACGAAAACATGAAAACGTTATAAACCTGACGGAGTTTGAAATCTCAAAACGACGGAGCTTTGGCATGGGAACAAGATGATCGGTGAGACTGACAATAGATGTCAGTATTTTTCGGCTGTGTTTGTAAACTTAGAAGAACCCAGGCAGTGCCTGGGCCACCAAGGCAAAGATACAAACATTATGTATTTGGATTGATCAAGAGGGGCTGCTTCATGGCTCTCTTTTTTGTTCTTTGCTTTGGTGTCCCGCCCAGTGGGCTTGTTGAAAAAGTGGCTAAGATTCAAAATCAGCGAAGTGTGTTTCGGAACGTCGCATCGAGCGGAGACGAGATGCGTTGTCTTTCTATAGGCACGTAGGGCGTCCTTTAGGGCGCCTCTTTTCATTCAAAGTATCAAATACACCCACGATAAATCGTGGGCCACCCGCGAGATGCGTTATCCTACTTTAAGAGGCTAAGCTACACTGGAACCCACCTGAAAGGTGGGCCACCCCGCCCATCTGAAAGATGGGCAACCCAGCCCTTAATTTTCCTTTAACTGTTTTTCCATTTGAGAGAAAAAATGGGCAAAATGCGATCTAATGAAATAGGACGGGATTGCAAACGATCTATCACCCAGTTTTCTGGTCATTATGCCAACGAATGAATAACCACTCTTGACATTCAAGAAGACGGGAGAGCCGCTGCTTCCGGGAAGAATTGGTATATCCGTTTCCAGGAATGCTCGCTTGGACGAAATTAACTTTCCCCATCTGTACTCGGGGGATCGCGGATCCAGAGATTTTGAGTACACTTTTGCAGGGTAACCAATACAGGTTAGGATATTCGAATCAGAGATGTTTGGAAATGAGGCGGAGTCTGGGATAATTGTCGATCCATGTGAAGTGATTACGCTAGAATTCCCGTTTAGAGCACTGTTAATTCTACCCACTGAGATTATCACTAAGTCGATGTCCGATTGATCAGGCAAGGAGTAGTACGGAATCGTATTTCTCGTCAAGTAAACCGTAATATACTGTGGTCCCGATATTACTTCACCATTCGTATCTGGTTTGTTCTCGTACACAAAAATAGAATCCGCAATTTTGCCTAAGTTGTTAACAACCACATGCTTATTTGTAACGAGGAATGTGAATCTACCCTCCCTGAACATTGTCGCTGTCCCCTGTTTTGAAGTGTCTCCCGAAAACCTTGGATTCTCAATGTGATATACTATAGATTTTAATGGAGGAGGCAGACCGGGCTGAGAAAATGCGAATGAACCAAAGGTTATTGAGAAAATGATAAGGATTTTGATGTAATTTTGCACCCCCCTACCTCTCCTTCAGGCTCGGAGTTACGCCCCAGTGGAGTTTTTCGCGGACGAGTTTATAGAAAGAGTCGTGTTCCAGCGCAATCAGCTTCGCTTTGAAATCGGCGGCGCTCACCCGCACCGATTCGCTCTCCCCCAGCGGTTTCATAATCTGCCCATCAATAGTCAGCCCCGCAACGCGGTTCTCTCCTTTGATGCTGAGAGTGAGAACATCACTCCCCGAAAAGACAATCGGACGGGAGGTCAGCGAGAACGACGAGATGGCCGACACGATAATCGCCTCCATGCGTGGATTGACAATCGGCCCTCCCACCGCCAGCGAATAGGCGGTCGAGCCGGTCGGTGTGGCGAGCACGAGGCCATCGGCGCGATAGGTGACGACATCCTCCCCATTCACGCGCAGATTGATATCGATAAGGCGGCTGATAGGGCCATTGTCGATGACGACATCGTTGAGGGCGTAAGTATTTTCCATGGATGCGCGTCCCGTGACCTCGGCCTTGAGAAGCATCCGCTCCTCGATGCGATAATTTCCGGCGACGACGGCGTCGAGAGCCGAAGGCATTTCGTCAGGGCGGCGCTGGGTGAGAAATCCAAGCGACCCGATGTTTACGCCAAGTATCGGCACACCGGCGCGACCCAAGGCACGGGCCGTGGCAAGAAGGGTGCCGTCTCCTCCCATGGAGACAACCACATCGACATGTTTGCCGATTTCGGTCCGTTTTTCGTAGCGGGGGAATCCGGGGATTGCTTCACGGAGTTCGTCGCAGAGGATGAGCTCCTGTTTGCGGGCGTGACTCCAGTCGACCATTTTTTGGATGGCCTCTTTGGCGCCGGGGCGCTGGAGATTTGCAATCAGTCCGAAATGCATAGTGTTTTCAGCTACCAGCCTTTGCGGGGTAAGATGGTGTAAACAAAGGTTTGGCGCAAGATGGGCGATACGCCTTTGCGGCTCTTTCGTAGGTCGGGTTCCGGGCGAGATGAGCGTAGCGATGCGAGTGAGAAACCCGACAATTCTCCGATTAGACAAAGCAAAGATGTCGGGTTTCTCCTCCGTCTACGACGGAGTCGGAACACCGACCTACTAATTTCAAGACATTTTAAAGATGGGTTCCGGCTCTGCTCCCCGCGTTCGCGGGGATTGGCCGGAATGACATATGGGAGATGTTTCTCCACAACGGTCAGCCGACCTTGCGAACCGAGCCGTTCTTTCGGAAAATGAGGCGTTGGAAAAAGCCGTTGCGCTGTGGCTCCGGAGTTCCGGCAATGACCGAATCTATCGAGCGCAGGATACCGTCGACGTCAAGGCCGACGTCGCGCAATAACAACGGCCGTGCGCCGTGGGTGACAAACTCATCGGGAAGCCCCAGCGACAGAAACTTGCCGGTGTATCCAGAGGTCAACATATAATCGGCGACGGCCTGTCCAAATCCGCCGCGCATGGCGCCTTCTTCAATGGTGAATATCGTGCGGGCGGATTCGCGAACTTCAGTCAGTATTTCATAATCCATCGGCTTGACGAATCGGGCATTGACTATAGAAACCTGCACCCCTCGTTCGGCGAGTTTTTCGGCGACTTTACGCGACTGGTCGACCATAGTACCAACGGCAAGGATAACAATCTCAGATGGGGGTGTCAGCCACTCCCATTTCCCCCACGCAATCGGTTGAACCTCAGCGGTCATATCGGAGGGGACATTTTCGCGCGGATACCTGATTGCCACCGGCCCGCCCATGTCATTACTGGCGGTGTGGTGAAGCATCGAGCGAAGCTCATTGCCGTCCTTGGGGGCGCAGACAGTAAAGCCGGGAACGGCACAGAGATAGGGAATATCAAACACGCCATGGTGGGTGGGGCCGTCATCACCGACAAGTCCGGCGCGATCCATGCAGATTACTACCGGCAGTTGATGAATGCCTATGTCATGAATAATTTGGTCGTAGGCGCGTTGAAGAAAAGTCGAGTAAATCACGAGATAGGGTCGCTGGCCTTCGACAGCCATCCCCGATGCAAAACAGCCAGCGTGGGCTTCCGCAATGCCGACATCATAAAATCTATTCGGAAACTTTTCGGCGTAGGCGTCGAGGCCGGTCCCCGAAGTCATCGCGGCAGTTATGGCGACGACCTTTTCATTTTTTTGCGCCAGCTCAACCATGGTGTCGCCGAAAACTTTGGTATAGGCGGGATGGCCATCGCTTTTTGGAGCGAGTTTTCCAGAAACTTTATCAAACTTTCCAACGCCGTGATATTTGTATGGATCCCCCTCGGCGGGTTCGTATCCTTTCCCCTTCACAGTCGCGATATGGAGCATGAGCGGACCGTGGATATGCTTGAGTTTCTCAAGAGTCTTGATAAGAAGCGGCAGATCATGGCCATCGATAGGACCGAAATAGCGGAATCCAAGTTTCTCGAACACCATGCCGGGGACAACCAGCCCCTTTACGGAATCTTCGATATCCGAGATGGCCTTGCGTATCTTTTCGCGACGCTTAAATTTGCCGGTAAGCTCCCATATTTCATTGCGAATCTTGTTTATCCGCTCATCCGACATGATGCTTGTCATATATCTAGAGAGAGCGCCGACATTGCGTGAAATCGACCAGGTGTTGTCATTGAGAATTACGAGCAAGTCTTTGTTGAGCGAGCCTGCGTTGTTCATTCCTTCAAAGGCCAACCCGCCGGTCATAGAGCCATCGCCGATGACCGCCACCACCTTGTGATCAAGTCCGGCCTGATCCCGCGCCGCCGCAAAACCGAGCGCAACTGAAATTGAGGTCGAGGCATGCCCGGCACCGAAATGGTCGTATTCTGATTCTGTCGTTTTGGCGAATCCGGAAAGACCGTCGTATTGACGGATGGTGTGCATCTGGTCTTTGCGGCCAGTCAATATCTTGTGGGCATAGACTTGATGGGAAACATCCCAGATAATCCGATCGGTCGGCGTGTTGAAAACGTGATGGAGAGCCACCGACAATTCCACCGCGCCCAGGTTGGTTGCGAGGTGGCCGCCGGTTTGCGAGACTGCCCAAATGATGTGGTCGCGAACTTCGCCAGCAAGCACGACCGCTTCGTCGACCGTTAGCTTGCGCACATCGGCTGGCGAATCTATTCGAGGCAAAATTTTATGGGCTATTCGTTCTGTCATATTTTTTCAAGATTCCCGTTGGCCTATAAACCGAGCCACCCAGGAGAGCATATTTCCCGATCCATCGTCGACAAGCGCAATCGCCTCGTCAATCAAACGATTGGCGTCGGCGCGTGCCTGTTCCATACCAACTACTCCGGGGTAAGTGGCCTTTTGCTTTCTACTATCCGAACCGGCATTCTTTCCCAACAAAGTGGGGTCGCCTTCGACATCCAGAATATCATCAATAATCTGAAAGGCGAGGCCGATCTTTTCGCCGTACTGGCTCAGCCGCGCAAACGACTGACCGCTCGAAACTGCCAGCAAAGCGCCGATTCTGACCGAACAGCGAATGAGAGCGCCGGTCTTGCGCTTGTGAATATACACTATTTCCCGTTCAGAGATATTTTTTCCTTCGGCCTCGACATCAGCTACCTGTCCGCCAATCATCCCGAAAGTCCCCACCGCCTCGGCCAACTCCTCAACCACCTGCACCATGCCGGTCTGAGCCATGAGTTGGAACGCCACCACATGAAGGGCATCACCGGCCAACACAGCCGTTGCCTCACCGAACTTCTTGTGACAGGTCGGCATGCCGCGTCGGAGGTCATCATCATCCATACAGGGGAGGTCGTCGTGAATGAGGGAATAAGTGTGCACCATCTCAAGAGCCGCCATTGCGCGGTGAATAGGGAGGTCGCTACTGCTTGTCCTGCCGCCGCAATGCTCGTAGGTGGAAAGAGCAAGAATCGGACGAAGCCGTTTCCCGCCGGCCAGCACCGAGTAGCGCATTGCTTCGTGAAGCATTCTCGGCTCCATCGCCACTGCAGGGAGGTATTTTTCAAGAAGGGATTCAACCAGAACGCGCCGCTCATCGAAAGTCGATTTGAACGAAACAAGATGAGACATGGTCACTGCTCTTCGTCCTCAAAATCTTCCTCGACCAGTTTCCCCTGCTTTTCGGTGATGACTTTGACCCGCGTTTCGGCCTCGCCAAGTTTGTCGTCGCAGAATTTCGATATGTCAAGCCCCTCGGTGTATAGCTCAATTGATTTTTCAAGAGGGAGGTCGCCCCCTTCAAGGGCATGGGTTATCTCTTCAAGCCGCTCCATGGCGGCCTCGAAACTGGCGTATTTTTTCTTTGCTGTCACTTGGATTCCGGGGTTATGGCTTCGACAACAGAAGTAAAGCGGCCATCGCTGACAATTGTCTCCACAGTGGCTCCACGATACACCTCTTTAACCGATTTCAAAAGAGTTTTTTTCGGACACAGCAGGGCAACGCTGTAGCCACGGGAAAGAATCTTTAGCGGAGAAAGCGCATCCAGCGACGAGGCCGCTACACTCAACCGATTGCGATTCTTGGTTACAAAGATATGCCCTTGATGCCCCAGTTCTCGAACGTGGGCATCAAGCGTCTGACGATGCTGAAGAATAAAATCGAATGGTCGTCGCCACGCCGGACGGCTCAGTATCATGGCAAGGCGATGGCGCGCGCGTTTGGCCTGTGAACGAAGGCATTCGGTCTGCACGCGAATATGATCACGCACCGCGCGGGAGAACTCTCCTCGTGACCAAACTGCTATCTCAGCCGCGGCCGATGGAGTCGGAGCCCGATGATCGGCGGCATAATCGGAAAGGGTGACGTCGACTTCATGCCCGACGGCCGATATGACAGGGATATCTGACGCAACGATGGCGCGAACGACAGATTCGGAATTGAATGCCCATAGATCTTCGAGGGAGCCGCCCCCCCTTCCAACGATTAGTAAATCGATATCATCACGACTATTGAAATATTGAATGCCGGAAACGATGCTCTCTTCTGCTCCATCCCCCTGAACTCTGGCGGGAAAGAGAACAATTTGCACGAGAGGATTGCGCCTCCTGGCAATATTGATAATATCCCGTATGACTGCACCGGTCGGTGAAGTGACAACCCCAATCATATTTGCATACTGCGGGATACCTCGTTTGCGATCGGGGTCGAACAAACCTTCCAGACTCAACTTCTCATATAATTGCCGGAAGGCCAGCTCCAGTTCGCCAACACCCATTGGCAAAAGAAACTTGCAATTAATCTGGTATGATCCCCCTTTTTCCCAAACGGTTATATCGCCGAAGGCAATAATCTTCATCCCGTCTTTAGGGGCGAACTTCAGACCGGCCGCGACATTTTTCCAGAGGGTACAGCGAATAGTCGCCCCGGCGTCCTTGAGGGAGAAATAGTGGTGCCCCGACATCGACTGAACGGTCAGATTCGAGATCTCACCTTCAATATAGACTCCCCGAAACGATCCCTCAATCCGCTCTTTTATCATCCGGGTGATGGCGGTGACGGTGAAGGGTTTGGGACTTGGTTGCATAGACATCAATATGGCGTCGTAATTTTTCTGTTCAAGTTAAAATCCGGGTAGCTAACACGCCTTTGAGGCGCCTGTAACCGATTCTCTGTCATACCGGCGAAAGCTGGTATCCATCTTTTCTTTCACATCAAAGAACTGGATTCCGGCATTCGCCTCAGAATGGTGTGAAGGAGAGTCTGCGTAGGGTGGAACCAGAAGGGTTCCGCCTCTTGTATCTATTCAAGATGGCAGAACCCTGCGGGTTCTTCCCTACGAAGAGATTGACTGTCTTCAAGCCGCCATCCTCCGATTTTTCTATCACCTTATTTCCTAAGCGCTTTGCTCACAATCTCTGCCAACTTGACGCTCATCCCTTTGACCCCGGCAATTTCCTCCACCGTGGCCCCACGCACTTTGGCGAC
The DNA here is from genome assembly GCA_038067995.1 of Candidatus Zixiibacteriota bacterium. Classification (GTDB taxonomy): domain Bacteria; phylum Zixibacteria; class MSB-5A5; order GN15; family FEB-12; genus JBBTMW01. The sequence goes on along the minus strand of JBBTMW010000100.1, from coordinate 13,312 downwards.
CGAGCCGAAATGCGAGAGAAGGGCTTTAACCTTGGAGGGTCCAATGCCCGGAATCGTCTCAAGTTCAGACTTGATGGTTCGTTTCGTGCGCACTTTGCGATTGAAGTCGATGGCAAAACGATGAGCTTCATCACGGATTCGCTTCAACAGAATCAGCCCCGGTGAACTTTTGCTGATAGTAAGAGGGTCACTCCCACCCGGCAAATAGACCTCCTCGAGGCGTTTGGCCAACCCCATCACCGGCTGGTCGGTGAATCCGAGCGAGTCAAGCTCAGCCTTTGCGGCCGAAAGCTGACCTTTGCCGCCATCGACAACCACCAGATCGGGTCGCGCTCCCCCCTCTTTTGAGATACGGAAAAAGTAGCGACCAATGATTTCGCGCATCATCTTGAAATCGTCCTGACCGGTCACCCCTTTGATCCGAAAATGCCGGTATTCCGATTTCTTGGGCTTGGCATTTTCAAAATAGACACAGGAGCCGACGGCATCCGTTTCGCCGGTGTTTGAAATATCAAAGCAAACCATCCGGACTGGAAGGACTGCCAAACCAATATCTTCTTTCAAACTCACCACCATTTTGGATGTTCGCTCCTTGAAGCCCCGTTTCTGGATAAGAAGCTCATCGAGAAGAAGCCTGGCGTTGGCGGCGGCAAGATCGACGAGCTTTACCTTTCGCCCCGCTTTGGGTGTTATCACCCGCACCCGTGAGCCTTTGCTTTCCAAAAGCCACGCCTCCAGCACGGATTTCCCCACAAGGTCACACGGAAGGAAAAGCTCTTCGGGGAGATTGGGCTGATAATTATAATACTGGGTGACAAATGTCTCTGTCACTTGTTCATCGCTGTTGGCAATGTCGGCCTCCAGCTGAAAATCCTGTCGTCCAATGAGAATCCCCCGTCGGATCTGCATGACCACCGCCACGGCATCATTCTTCTCACGCGCCACCGAAACGATATCGCGATCCACCACCTCGCCGACATCGACATTTTGCCGAATCATGACATGTTTCAATGCCTCGGCCTGATCCTTGAACTGCTTGGCCGATTCGAAATCCATATTCTCCGATGCCGTCTGCATGCGGAGTTCAAGTGTATCTATCAGTTCCTGAGACTTCCCCTGCAGAGCCATGATAACCGCTTTCACCAGTTCGGCATATTCTTCGCGAGACTGAAATCCCTCGCATGGCCCACCGCACCTCTTGATGTGATAGTCAAGACAGACTTTATATGGCTTTCCCTGCGGGTGGGGAATGACAAGATTGCAGGTGCGAATAGTAAATAACCGGCAAAGAAACTCAAGCGTTCGGTGCATCTGCTTGCCGCTGGTATAGGGACCGAAATAGGTGGCTCCGTCCCGTTCAATCTTTCTCACCACCACCACTCGCGGGAATGGATCCTGCGTCGTGACTTTGATATACGGAAAATGCTTATCGTCCTTGAGATTAACGTTATATCGCGGGTGGTGCTGTTTGACAAGATTGGCTTCGAGAATCAGCGCTTCGACCTCGGTCGCGGTAACCATCAATTCGAAATCGGTTATCTGCGATACGAGCCTTTCGGTCTTTTCATCATGTCGCGATTTCTGGAAATAGGAACGGACCCGATTGCGCAGATTTTTTGCCTTCCCAATATAGATGATGCGATTCTTGCTGTTGCGGAAAATGTAAACGCCGGTTTCGGCGGGAAGGCGCGACAGTTTGTCGGCAAGCCCTGTTTCGGTGCGGGTACTCATGACGATGGCGGGTCGAACTGACTATTCAAGAACTCTGCGGGCGGTCGCGAATCTCTGCATCCAGTACTTGTCCTTGAGGCGGCTTATCATCACGCCGTTTGACTCCGAGGCATGCACAAACTCGCCAAACCCGACATAGATACCCACATGGGTGATGCGCCGAGGCTTCATCTCAAAGAACACAAGGTCGCCATATCGTAACACCCGGAGTGGCACTTCGTGGCCGACGGTTAGTTGCTCTTCAACCGTGCGTGGCAGATTGCTATCGTTGAAGCGGTTGTAGACATCGCGGGCAAAAAGCGAGCAATCAATCCCCGCGGCGTACTTTGACGTCCCCTTGTATGGTTTCCCGATGTAGGACTGAATGATATTTCCCAGTCTGACGTAGTCGTTAGTCGATAGTCCGGTGGTGGCGACAATCTGGCGCGGCGTCTCGGAGCCGCCCGATTTGTATCGGGGATTTGGCACACAAGAAAGGGCTATGAAGGCGAAAAGTAGGATACTGTATTTTTTCATCATGCCAGTCGCGGGTAAATCATCCCAAATCGTCTCTTGTAGTATAGACGCGTCCCGGCAATCAGGGCAACCATAAACAACAGGTAGAACGGATACCACCATCCCGCCAAAATAGTCAAAAGCAGGATCGGCAATTTGGTCGCAAAAAGATCAAACCGCTCTGACCTCGCAAATATCGCTATGACCGTAGTCCCCAGCGAGATCCCTGCTATTGCGGCCAAGAGAAAATGTTCCGAGCTCCACCCAAACCAACATCCCCCGCCGAGCAACATGACCGCAAGCAGGTAGCATCGCGTTCTTCCGAAAACCACCGCAACCGTGCATTTTCCGGTCGCCGCGTCGCCGCGAATATCCGAAAGGGTGGTCATGACATAGACAGCTCCCACCGCGCAGAAAAAATAGAACGGGTTGTCCCAGCCAAGAAGACCGGCATTGTCGACATTGATTTCCGGCATGACGGAAAAGGGAATGAGAAAACCGTAGCCATAGGCGTTGGCGAAGAGTCCCGCCAGTGGCCGGTCCTTCAAACGAACCGGGGGGACGCTGTACATCAGAGCAAGCAAAAGTAGTTGCAGGGCTATGGCAACGATAGTTGCACCGAAACAAATTGAACCCGCCAATCCAACAACCGCAGTTGCAATCGTGGCGACGACAAGACCATTCTTCGTCACATAGCCTCGTTCGAGAAAGGCGACCTTACCATTGAGTTTGTCCGACTCAAAATCATATAGCTGGTTGATATAGTAAGCCGACGAAGCCAGAAGGCTGAGCATGGCGACAATACCAAAATCGGTAAAGCTCCAACTCTTCCCGCTCAGCTCATGGTGATAATGCAAAGAGACAAGAAAGATCGACCAGACCGGCAGGTGCAGAAGCGGCCGAGCCGCAAATATCAGATCAAGTAAAGCCATGACTATACAAAGAGACGGGTGTAAGCAAATAGAAACGGCGCCGCAAAGAGCAGGGAATCGAATCGGTCGAGCACACCGCCATGGCCGGGAATGATCGCTGAAGAATCCTTGATACTGCGCGACCGCTTCCACATCGATTCAACCAAATCCCCCAGCTGACCGAAAATCGAGCATCCGAGAGCAATGACAACAATATCCATAAGGTCAATCGAATCAATCCGCAGGTACCATATCACTATCGCCGTGACAATCGCTCCGGCGATACCCCCGAAAAACCCCTCCACCGTCTTATTGGGCGACACCGACGGCGCCAGTTTGTGTTTGCCTAACACTTTCCCGGTAAACATCGCGGCCGTATCCCCCACCCAGAGAATGCCAAACAACAACAACAGCCAATCCCCCCCGTCGACTCCGGCAAACTCCTCGCCGGTGTGAAAGACGATTGAATAGAGACCGCCGACATAGAAGACTCCCCACACGATTCTAATATACCTGTCGAACAAAACAGCAGGCGTATCCTTTCCCATGGCCAGGGCCATACCGGCAATGAGAAAGATACCGCCCATTGCAAACATCCCGTCCATGAGAGGCTCCACCCCAATCCCGAAAGCCCAGGTGGCTTCGGTCCCTTCAAGAATGCCGCTGAATAGAAGAAAGACCACAACTGTGGCAAAGGCTATCGCAAGAAATGCCGAAGACCCTACCCGAATCTTTTCGGCGACGAGGAACTCGGAAATTCCGAGAATCGCAAACAGCCCCAGCATACTAAAAAGCCAGAGTCCTCCCTGAAAGGAGATCCAGAGTATGAGGGGGATGGCAATCGCCGCGACTGCTATCCGTGTCAATAGGTTTTTACTCATGTTGACGAACTCACCCTTCCAAAACGCCGTTCCCGTTTCTGGTAATCACACACCGCCGCAAAGAGTTCGGCTCGGCCGAAATCCGGCCAGAGGGTGTCGATGACATGCAGTTCGGTATAGCTCGTTTGCCACAAGAGGAAATTGCTTATTCGCATCTCCCCCGATGTGCGAATCAATAGATCAGGATCGGGAAGATTGGCGGTGTAGAGAAAACTTGAAAAGAACTCCTCAGATATGTCGTTGATATCGATAAGCCCCGATCGCACACCCTTGGCAATCGATTTCACGGCATCGACAATCTCTGTCCTGCCGCCGTAATTAAGCGCAAGATTGAGGGTCAGTCCGCGATTGTTGCGTGTCTGCCGAACGGCTTCCTCCAGAATACGCCGACGGGCGTCAGAAAGCTCATGGATGCGTCCGGTCGTGATTAAGCGAACATCATTCTTGATGAGGTCGGATAACTCGTTCCGGGTGGTTCGCGAAAGAAGGCGCATAAGAGCCACGACCTCGTTTTTTGGCCGTCGCCAGTTTTCTGACGAAAAGGTAAAAAGAGTGAGGAACTTGATACCTATTTCCGACGCCGCTTTGACCGTATTGCGCACCGCAACGACCCCCGCTTCGTGGCCGAAGGTACGCCCCTTATTTCGGAGCGCCGCCCACCGTCCGTTGCCATCCATGATAATGGCAACATGGGCGGGAATTCGATCCATGTGCGCTAATATCTGTTCCTTGATTTGGTCGGCCGTAGTCATAGCCATTGAATCTAATTGTACCATCTTGAATGTACAAGCTCCGCTATTTTGCTGTTTCCGGCGCCGACTGCCGACTGATCTTGATTTCTGTCAGATGGGTCGCCATTCGATAGTAGTTGGTCGTGAATATCCCCGACACCGCCCCTTGTTCAATAATCAGCTCCGGAAAGAGATACTCGTCGTGAAGGCCAAAGCTGTAGACACGCGACAGCCGTTTGTAGCCTACCTTGTTTGGGAAAAACAGGTAGAGACGCTTGGTGGCGTAGGTCGACCGATCAATCACCACAATCCCATTCGGAGCATCGCTTTCGGCAGACGGGGAATCGAATCCTATGGGAAGCTCCGGGCCGCCGGTATCGTTTGGGAAAAAAGAGTGGCTACAGGTGTCGCCAAATATGTTTGGCGCCTCCAGCTCAAAACGTGGGATTTTTCCTCCTGAGGCAACGATGACGTGCGTTGAATCCTGTTGACCGAAGCTGTAAAAATAGTCGGCTACCAGAGAATCCTTCAACATCGCTACGCCACCATCTCCGATTGCGCTCAAGCGCGAAACAGCGCGAAAAGAAAAGACTGCTCCATGAGCCAGCGGATTCCTGCCATCGAACTCCGCTCCCGCCGAGGAGCAATAAAAATCGAGGATTGGGTCATCCCCGGCTTCGAGACTCAACGCAACGATTGAGACAATTATCACAATCGCAACGATCGTGCGATTAAACCGTCCATGGATAGTTGTTGACACCATCGATTCCAATATAGATTATACTATCAGAGTCGACAACGACGATCATCACCTGACAGTGCGAACGCCATCCGTACGCGATAGCCCGGTTAACGGGCGCCAGAAAATGAGGTAGCGCCATGATAGTCCGAGACATTCTCGATTCCCGTCCGCGAGCAGTAGTTACCACCGACACACAGACAACGGTCATTGCCGCCATGCAACTGCTCATCAACAACAAGATCAGTTGCCTTCCGGTGGTCTCACAATCGGGAGAATTGCAGGGAATTGTGAGTGAGCGGGATATCTTTCGTCTCGTGTATGACAATCCCGCCCATTTTCAAAGTTGCCCTGTCGGGCAAATCATGAGCACCGACGTCATCACGGCGTCGCTTCACGACGACGTCGATCACATTGCCTCTCTTATGACTCAGCATCGGTTCCGTCATGTACCGATACTTGAGGGGAATACGATTGTCGGCCTAATTTCAATCGGCGACGTGGTCAAGGTTCGCCTTGCCCAGGCCGAGGACGAAAATCGACACTTGCATAAGTTTATTGACGGCAACTATCCCGCCTGATATGACAATTTACCGCAATGAAAAGGCCGAATTCCCTGATGGGATTTCGGCCTCGTCATAATTTCTCTTGAAGGTAATGGTTAAACTTCCATTACCTCTTTTTCTTTTTTCACAAGTTGCTGATCAATCTCGTGGATATTCTCATCAGTGATTTTCTGCACCTTCTCGTGGGCTTCTTTCTCCTGATCCTCTGATATTTCTTTGTCCTTCAACAACCGCTTTACCCGCTCGTTGGCGTCGCGACGGACGTTGCGAATGGCCACGCGCCCTTCCTCGGCGACATGCTTGCAATGCTTCACCAGTTCCTTGCGGCGCTCTTCATTCAGGGCCGGAACCGGAACGCGAATAACGCCGCCATCGACCGAGGGGTTAAGTCCGATATCAGACTTTTGAATCCCTTTCACGATGTCACCGATGGTATTCTTGTCGAACGGCTGAACGACGATCAGTCGCGGCTCGGGGGCATTTATTGTCGCCACCTGATTGAGGGGAAGCATGGTGCCGTAGGTCTCCACTCGAACGGTGTCGAGCAGATGCGCCGATGCCTTGCCGGTGCGCACCACATGGAATTCGCGCACGACAGTATCGACGCTCTTATGCATCTTTTCCTTCAGATCCTTGAACATTGCATCAAGCATAGCGTGTCGTCTCCTTTCGGGTCAGCATACGAGAGTGCCGACGTCTTCGCCCCGCACGGCGCGAATAAGATTACCGCGACAGTTCAGGTCAATTACACGGAGCGGAATATGATTATCCTTGAGTAATGAAATTGCGGTCGAATCGATGAATTTCAATTCTTTGGTGAGGACATCCATATACGTTAATCGGGAGAAGAAAACAGCGTCGGAATGTTTTTTCGGATCGGCTGAATAGACCCCGTCGACATTGGTCGCTTTAATGAGCACCTGAGAGCCTGTTTCCATGGCGCGCAACGCCGCGGCGGTATCGGTGCTGAAATAGGGATTACCCGTTCCAGCCGCGAAGACGCACACACGCCCTTTTTCCATATGGCGCACGGCCCGACGGCGGATGTAGGTTTCGCAGAACGCCTCGATGGTAACGGCCGACATGACGCGGGTATAGATACCCATCTTTTCGAGGGTGTCCATAATAGCGAGGGCGTTGATGACGGTTGCGAGCATCCCCATGTTGTCGCCGGTGACACGGTCCATACCGCGTTTCTGCGCCGCAATGCCACGAAAGATGTTACCGCCACCGACCACAAGGCCAGTTTCGATTCCCATCTGTTTGATGTCTCTGATTTCTTCGCAGATGGCTTGAACCGTGTCAGGATCAATGCCAAACTCCCGCTTACCGAGAAATGCCTCGCCCGAGAGCTTGATGAGCACTCGTTTGTAGGCGCGGGGTTTATCTGGATCGGCGTCCACGTTATTCACCGAGACGGTAACGAATGAATCTCTTTATCTGCACACTTTCACCGAATTGAGCAATCGCTGATTTCACAAGGTCGGTGATTGTCTTGTCGTTGTCTTTGACATACGGCTGTTCCATGAGAACCACTTCGCCGTAATATTTTTCGACGCGACCATCGACGATTTTGTCGACAATCTGCGCCGGCTTGCCGTCGTTAAGCGCCTGTTGACGATAAATCTCGCGCTCTTTCGTAAGTAGCGAAGTATCCAGTTCGTCGCGTTTAACGCAGACCGGATTTGTCGCCGCGACATGCATAGCTATGTCACGTGCAAACGTTTTGAATTCGTCTTTTGCGACTATTGATTGATTGGCACAATCGACTTCGACCATCACAGCGAGCTTGTCTCCCGGGTGGGTATAGGAAGCAACGCCACCGGTAAATTGGTACCGAATAAACCGTTTGACCTGAGTGTTCTCGCCAAACTGCGCGATTGCAGATTTCACCAGATTGTCGAGTGCGGCGTCATTCTCCTTTACATACGATTGGCCTTGACCTATAAGATGCACAGCCACATCGCGCGCGAACGCCTTGAACTGATCAGTCCTGGCCACAAAATCGGTTTCGCAATTGACTTCAACCATGACGGCAAGCTTGTCTCCCTGATTGATATATGTAGCGATAACCCCTTCGGCGGTGGCACGCCCTTCTTTGGATGACGCTTTGGCAATGCCGCGCTCACGCAAAATCGTGGCGGCGCGCTCAAGATCGCCGTTCGACTCTCCAAGAGCCTTCTTGCAATCCATCATCCCTGCACCGGTGCGATCACGGAGATCTTTAACTAATGAAGCTGATATTTCCATTACGTACTATACCTCGAATTAATTCTGAATGTTCTCATCGCCTTCGGCGACATAGGTTGTTACCGGCACTTCCCGTGTGGCCTCGGCCGCGGCCTCTATCGCCGCCTGGCTAATGTGCTGGCGGGCTTCTACTCCGGCGTCAACGAGGTCTTTGAGAATGACGCGAATCGATTTGATGGCGTCGTCGTTGGCCGCTATTGGGAAGTCAATGGGATCCGGGTCAGCGTTGGTGTCGATGATTCCAATGATTGGAATGCCAAGCTTTGAGGCCTCGGCAACCGCAATTTTCTCTTTTTTGGAGTCGATGACAATAATGAGGCCCGGCAATTGGGTCATCTCTTTAATACCACCCATCACGAGGTTAAGCCGTTCGGCTTCGCTGTCCAACGCTGAGCGCTCTTTCTTGGTAATTTTTTCGTACGTTCCGTCTTCGCGCATTTTCTCAATGTCTTTGAGCTTCTTGATGGAATGCTTAATGGTATTGAAATTGGTGAGCATGCCGCCCAGCCAGCGCTCGGTTACATAATAGCCGCCGCAACGGGGTGCTTCTTCATGAATGACGACCTGTGCTTGCTTCTTGGTTCCAACAAAGAGAACCGGCTTTCCTTTGGTGATCGCCTCACGCATTTTGAGTTTTGCTTTCTCAATGGCATTGAGTGTTTTCGAAAGATCGATGATGTAGATGCCGTTGCGAGCCGCAAAGATAAACGGCTTCATCTTGGGATTCCATCGGCGCGTCTGGTGGCCAAAATGGCAACCCGCTTCAAGCAGAATTTTGATTTTGGGGTCGAGCATGACTTCCCTTTTGTATCTAACGGTTTTTCTTCGTCTCGACGTCTACCCCACCCGAACCCTGTGACCATCCAGCGAGGGATGATCAACTGCGAGACCTCCGGGCAGGTCAGTCGAAACTGCTTATTTCTCCACCCGAGAGTGGAGATGTATTTAATGTTCTATCGCTTGGAATACTGGAAACGCTTGCGAGCTTTCGGGCGACCGTATTTTTTCCGCTCCACGGCACGCGGATCACGCGTGAGAAATCCTCCCGAACGGAGGACATCGTGGAAGGCGGGGTTCAGCGCCAGAAGAGCACGACTAATTGCCAGTCGAACAGCGCCGGCCTGACCCGATTTGCCGCCACCACTGGCTTTGCATCGGATGTCATACTGCCCTATAGTCTGGGTAGCATCGAGAGGACCTTGCGCGTGACGCACCAGCGTATCGCGGTTCAAGTATTCGAGCACACCTTTGCCGTTTATGGTGAAACCGCCTTTACCCGTGAAGAGTGCAACACGAGCGACAGCTTCTTTTCGACGACCGGTGGCCATTTTCAGTGCTGATTGCATAGTATCCGTATCTGCTAACTTTTTATTTCAGTGGTTCGGGCTTCTGCGCACCGTGGGGATGAACCGCACCGGCATACACATGAAGCTTTTTGATAACTTTACGACCCAAAATCGTCTTGGGCAACATGCGGCGAACCGCCAGTATAAGTGCGTCTTCGGGTTTGCTGGCCATCGTCTGGGCGAAGGTCTTTTGACGAAGTCCGCCCGGATATCCAGTGTATCGGTAATAAATCAGATTTTCATCTTTGTTTTTGCCGGACACTTTGAGGCCGGAGGCATTAACTGCAACGATGTGATCACCGCAGTCAACGTGCGGGGCAAAGTCGGGGCGGTGTTTGCCGCGAAGAATACGAACAAGTTTGGTGGCGGTACGCCCCAGCGTCGCCCCATTGAGGTCAACGATGAACCATTTGCGGCGATTTGGGTCAATTTTCGGCATTAACGTCTTCATTGTCATTCCTACATTACGGGCAATACCAAGCCAGACCGGCACATGACCGGTCGTGCACAAGACATGGAGTATACTCGGTTCCCTGCCAGCCTGTCAACTGTTTTCGCTGGCCTACTTTTTGACTACTGTCACGGGTCTTCTTTCCCTTGAGGGAATAGTGACCGGCCAAGGCCTCTGGCCTCTCACAAGGCTATTCGAGTAGCCAAAATACGGGAGATAATCCCGCCCCGGACTACAAATAGAAAGTCAACGACTAACTACCAGCCGAGCGCTTTTTTAACACCTTCAGCGTAGCCTTTATCGGCTTTGGCGAAATGCGCCAGTTGTCGCTCAATAATCTCTTTGGGCACTCCTGACATAGCGCCTGCAATCGCTTTGTGCAATCGTTCGCGCTCGGCGCTCGGCAGGAGCCTGTAAAGATTGCCTGCCTGAGTGTAGTCATCATTTCCAGTACGATGGTTGTACCGATCAGCATCACCTGACACCTTTAGTGCGGGTTCTTTGAACTGTGCATCCTCGGCGGGACCACCCATGCTGTTCGGCTCATAGTTTACCGAGCCGCCGCAATTACCGTCGAAGCGCATCGCCCCGTCACGGTGGTACGAGTTGACTTCGCACTTGGGACGATTAACAGGGAGACTCTCATAATTCACGCTCATGCGATGCCGGTGGGCGTCGGCATACGAGAAGATGCGAAATTGGAGCATCTTATCGGGGCTGTGGCTGATTCCAGGAACCGTATTGGCCGGTGAGAATGCCGCCTGTTCGACCTCAGCAAAATAATTCTCGGGATTGCGGTTGAGTTCCAGTACCCCCACATCTATGAGGGGAAACTCGCCATGAGGCCAGACCTTGGTCAAATCGAAGGGATCAAAAGAAGTCTTTTCGGCCTGCTGTTCGGTCATCACCTGAATCTTCACATTCCACTTCGGGAACTCTTTACGCTCAATAGCCTCAAAAAGATCCCTCTGATTGCTCTCACGGTCTTTCGCAATGATGGCTTCGGATTGCTCAGAGGTGATGCACTTGATTCCCTGCGCCGTCTTGAAATGGAATTTGACCCATATTCGCTCGTTTTTCGCATTGATCAAGCTGTAGGTGTGACTACCATAGCCGTTGACATTGCGGAAACTGGCCGGCAATCCTCTGTCAGAAAAGAGAATCGTGACCTGATGCAGACTCTCCGGTGAAAGCGACCAGAAATCCCACTGCATGGTGTTGCTTCTCAGATTGCTCTTCGGGTCGCGCTTCTGGGTGTGAATAAAATCAGGGAACTTGTATGGGTCTCTGACGAAGAAAACCGGCGTGTTATTTCCAACCAGATCCCAGTTTCCCTCCTCGGTGTAAAACTTGAGAGCGAATCCGCGCACGTCTCGTTCGGCATCGGCGGCGCCGCGCTCACCGGCAACGGTCGAAAAGCGCAAGAGGCATTCGGTCTTCTTCCCTACCGATGAAAAGAGCTTTGCTTTGGTGTACTTGGTTATGTCATTCGTGATAGTAAGGGTGCCGAACGCCGCTGAGCCTTTGGCGTGGACAACCCGCTCGGGGATGCGCTCGCGATTGAAATGGGCATGCTTTTCGAACAACTGCCAGTCCTGAACGAGGAGCGGCCCGCGCGGTCCGGCCGTCATCGAGTTTTGATTGTCGCCGACGGGAATGCCAGCGGCAGTCGTCAGTTGTTTCTTCTTAGTCATAGTGTATTCTCCTGCACCTATTAATTGATTGCGTTGGAATTCGTTTCCAATCGTTATTTGCTACATATCAAAAATCGAACGGCGCTACTTCTTTTTCCCTTTTAAAATCACCTGAAAATCGTGAACATGAAAACCCTTCAGAGACTTTTCACCTGACACTTTGAGGGCATTCCAGTCAATGTCATAGATGGTTCCACTCTCTTCATCAATGAAATGGTGGTGCTTCTAAATATTGGAGTCGAAGACGACTGTCCCCTCGCGAAGGATCTGTCCCTTCAACAGTCCTTTGTCGACCAGAAGATTCAGCGTATTGTATACGGTCGCACGGGAGATTGTCGGACATTGTTTGCGCACATGCTCAAGCACTTCATCCGCCGAGGCGTGAGTCTTGCGCTTGAGAACACACTCGACCACCGCCATCCGCTGTGGCGTTGGCTGGATTCCGCATTGACGAAGCAAAGAAACGGCTCGTTCCATGAACTCAAGATAGAGTCTTGATTTAGACTCTGTCAAGATCGGGATAGACGATTTTTGGCGCTTTCGAAGCCGCCCGCGGTATTTCTTTGCCCAAACTAATGATTTCCTAACACAACGTGCTTACCAACTTATATTCATTATCTTCACTGAACACAAACGGACGGTTATTCGGAACCAAAAAGACACTAAAGGATTTGTATGACCACGCACCTCACCCAACGCCTCTCCCTTCTCGATAGATATTTGACACTCTGGATATTTCTCGGCATGGCCTTCGGCGTTGGACTCGGTTACTTCAATCCGTCAATTGAGAGCTTCATCAACCAGTTTCAAGTGGGCACAACCAATGTCCCGATCGCCATTGGACTAATCCTCATGATGTACCCGCCCCTTGCGAAAGTGAAGTACGAGGAACTTGGGGATGTTTTTCGTAATACCAAAGTCCTCGGATTATCCATGGTTCAGAATTGGGTAATCGGACCGGTTCTCATGTTCATTTTGGCTATCGCATTTCTCGCCGGGTATCCCGAATACATTGTTGGCCTGATTTTGATTGGGTTGGCCCGTTGTATTGCGATGGTGATCGTCTGGAATGAACTGGCCAAAGGGGACACAGAATACGCCGCCGGACTTGTGGCATTCAACTCTATTTTTCAAGTGCTGTTCTACTCTGTCTACGCATGGTTCTTCATTACAGTCCTTCCGCCGCTATTTGGTCTAAGTGGCTCGGTGGTCGATGTCAGCATGAAACAGATCGCAAAGTCGGTCTTTATCTATTTGGGGATTCCCTTCATAGCAGGGATGCTGACACGATTGGTTGCATTGAAGACCAAGGGGCGCGACTGGTATGAACGGAAGTTCATTCCCAAGATTAGTCCGATCACCCTGGTAGCCCTGCTCTTTACGATTGTCGTGATGTTTAGCCTCAAAGGAAATCTGATCGTTCAGATACCGATGGACGTGTTGCGCATTGCCGTGCCGCTCCTGATCTATTTCGTAGTCATGTTTCTTGTCAGTTTCTGGATGGGACACAAAATCGG
>JBBTMW010000099.1:0-5336 GCA_038067995.1 Candidatus Zixiibacteriota bacterium | reverse complement strand
CGCCGCCTCCCGTGAGCATAATGATCATCACCGAGCAGATGACCGCGATGAGTATCTCCCGGCGGGGTGAAACGGCCGATGTCATGCGATCGCGAGTTTTCGTTCGATGATTTTTTTGACTGCCTCGAAAGTTTCGTCAACAGAGCGGGAAGCGTCGACGACATGTATCCGCTTTCGTTCGCTTCGTGCAATGGCAAGAAATCCAGAACGAACCCGCGAAAAAAATGCGCGCGATTCCGATTCCAGCCGGTCGGGGTTGCGCCCACGCCGCCGCTGGGCGGTGTCGAGATCAACATCGAAGACCAGCGTCAGATCGGGAACTAGACCGCCTGTCGCAATCTTATTGAGACTTCGCACCGTGCGCAAATCGAGCTTGCGCCCATACCCCTGATAGGCGGTGGTAGAATCATAAAAGCGATCGCACAGCACTATATAATGCCTGTCAAGTAGAGGCCTGACCTCCCGCTCCACGAGTTCGGCGCGGGCCTCCTGATAGAGAAGTAGTTCGGTCGTGGCGGCCATCGGCTCTCGCTTGCTCAGAAGAATTTTGCGGATTCGCTCGGCAACCGGCGTCGAGCCAGGCTCACGGAGAATCTTTACCCGAAAACCACGAGAAGTGAGATACTTGCTGGCAAGCGCAACCTGAGTGCTCTTGCCGCACCCATCTATCCCTTCGAAAGTAATAAGAGCCGAGGCGTGGTTTCGTCGTGTCATATGTATACTCAATAGAAAACCGGCGGTGAACGTATCCACCGCCGGTTAACTTAGAGAACTGTAGTCTTTTCTGAAACTACTTTTTCTTGCGAACTACGCGCGCTTTCGAGCCGCGGCTCTTCCCTGAGGCGCTTCGCTTAAGAGCCGGCTTTTCAGCATCGGCCTTTTTGGCGGCGGCGCGAGTGGGGCGGGCGCTCTTGGCCACGTTTTTCCAGCCGTATTTCGCGATAAACTCTTCGGTCATCCGTCGGGCCTCCTCGTCGGTATACTGCACTGGCGGGGACTTTTTGAAATAAGACGACGGAGCCAGAAGGGCGCCGCTCAAACCGTGATCCATCGCGAGCTTACAGCAACGGATAGCGTCGATTACCACACCGGCGGAGTTCGGACTGTCCCACACTTCGAGCTTCATTTCCACATTGAGAGGGACATTGCCGAATGTTGTCCCTTCCATACGGATATAGGCCCACTTGCGGTCGCTGAGCCACTCGACATAGTCCGAAGGGCCGATATGAACGGTTCCTTTGGGCATTTCATACGGCAACTGGCTGGTGACGGCGTTGGTTTTGGAAATCTTCTTGGACTCAAGACGGGACCGCTCGAGCATGTTCAAGAAGTCGGTATTGCCGCCGACATTGAGCTGGCTGGTGCGTTCGAGTTTGACACCGCGTTCATGGAACAAGCGTGTCATTACACGATGGGCGATAGTGGCGCCGACCTGCGATTTAATATCGTCACCAATAACCGGCACGCCCGCCTCTTTGAAGCGTTTCTGCCAATATTGCTCTCGGGCGATGAAAACTGGAATGCAGTTTACAAAACCGCATCCGGCCAGAAGAATCTGCTCGACATACCATTTGGTAGCTTCTTCAGAACCAACCGGAAGGTAGTTCACGACAACGTCGGTCTTGGTGTCCTTGAGGAGCTTGACGATGTCGACGGTGTCCCCCGGAGCCTTCTTGATGATTTGCGAAAGATAGTAGCCGAGACCGTCGTGGGTCATGCCGCGCTGAACGGTGATCCCCGATTTCGGAACTTTCGCAAACTGAATGGTGTTGTTCGGCCAGGTAACGATGGCGTCGGAGAGATCTTTGCCAACTTTGTTGGCGTCGATGTCGATGGCCGCAGAAAACTCGATATCGCGGATGTGATAGCCGCCAAGATTGACATGCATCAGTCCGGGAATCATTTCATCATCTTTTGCCTTCTTGTAAAACTCGACCCCCTGCACCAGCGACGAGGCGCAGTTGCCGACACCGATAATCGCTACTCTTAATTTTGCCATTTTTGTATTCCTTTCCTCTCTATTCTTTCTTCTTCATTGTAGGGACGGGCAAGTATAGGCTGGCAAGGTCGAGCGGTCAATCCGCCATTGACTTCACAGAAAAATATATAGTATATATATACAGTCTATGACCGCTTGGTCATTTTTAGCACTACCTGAAGGCACAAGAGCAGTATTCAATCGGTTACGAAACAGCAGAAACATGGAAGAGATTTCCCATGCCCTCATTAAATGAGAATATCGTCAGCGAATTAGTCAAACGGGGCGTTATCAATGATACCTTTCGCCGCCTGCCGTCGGATAAAAAGGAGCGAGTCTATCGCACTGCGCTTCGCCTCATCGGCGAGTATGGATACGACGGCCTCTCGGTCGACCAGCTTTGCACGCAGGCAGGAATCTCAAAAGGTTCTTTCTTTCAGTATTTTCCTTCAAAGAGCCATCTGCTGGAGTTTGCGGTTATCATGTTCGATGATTACATGACCGAATGGATGCAGGGGATTCGCTCAAGCGAAACGGCGGGGCATGCCCGCGATCGATTGGTCTACCTCTTTGACGCCATTGTCGTCAACGCCCGCCTCTTCCCTGCCGAACAACTTTTCTTTCGCTATGTGACTCAGGCCTCCGACCACAGCGCTGTCACGATCGAGGGAATTAACCTTGAAAGACATTTGGTTGGTTATCTGACTGATATTGTTGCCCGCGGCGAAGCGACCGGTGAGATTCGAGGGGATGTTGAAGTCGCATCGACGGTGGAGTTTGTCTTTGCCACTTTCAGCGGATTGATTCAACGGCAATATGCGGGGAAGAAAGCAGTCCGTTCACATACGAGGGAGTATCTGCTGACGATTTTGTTTGATGGCATCAAGGGGTGAGGCGAAGTGGTGAAACGGTGCAGACGGGACGTCTGACGCCCACAAATCGTGTCATTCCCGCGAAGGCAGGAAGGCAGAGTTCACAAACGAAGTGCAACACTTTTTAGGATACGGCATCCCATCGCTTTGGGGCTTGCTGAGAAAGTGTGTTTTAGCGAAGCGTTATATTCTGTCATTCCGGCCAACCCCGCCGAAGGGCGGGGGCAGAGCCGGAACCCATCTTGTCTTACAAAGAGTTAGATAGGCTCCCGCTTTCGCGGGAGTGACATGCTTCAAGGTGTAGCGAGAATCGAAGGGTTTTCCAAAAAGTCCGAAGCGGTGGTTCTTATCCGAAGCGCTCCGGTTTCCCTAACCACCGCGAAGCGATGGGCTACCCGGCTGATGGATGTCGGGTTTTTTCCCCGCCTTTGGCGGTGTCGGAACGCCGACCTACGAAAGAGTCATCGCCTCTCGGCAATGCAATTGAGCCACGGTAACGGGCGGCTCCAATACGATTGTTCTGTCTCGCGATGCAGCATCGTAAACCCCGACACCTCGAATTCCTCAATCAACTCGTTTTCCTCAAACAGCTGAATGAACCGCTCCTCGGTGTCAGACTCATCATGCTTCTCCCATCCGCTCCAGTCACCAAGACGGGTGGTGATAAACAGTCGCCCATTCGGCATCAGCATCTGATGAAACTGGCGGATCGCCGAATAGGCCTCCGCTTTCGGAATGTGATGAATCACCGCCGCACACCAAATGCCCGCGAGAGGTGGAAGAGCGAGAGATGGCAGTCCGGCGATAGTGGCATCATGAACAGTGTGACCGGCCTGTAATGCCAGATCGCGAAGGGTTGTGCTTGGCTCTATGCCGATGGCCGTCAAACCGCGTTCTTTGAACTCCCGAAGATGCCGCCCGGAACCGCACCCAATATCAAGGACAGTCCCATCGGGCAAATCCTTGCAAAAGAGATCATAGAGCTTGGTGTAGTCCCGCTTTGCCATGCGGGCATCCATCTGGGGACCATAGGCATCGTAATAGCGGATGGTGCGTCGGGTTGCGTCGTCCATATTATTCGATAGAAACTATTCTCATCTAATACAACCGCGATCCGACTTGCGCTCCGGGATCGGGACGGGTCATCGCGAGCCCGCCCCCTTCGCGAGGCACACCGAGAACAAGCACCTCCGACAAAAAACCGCCGATATTTTTGGGAGCGAAATTCACTACCGCGAGGCAGAGTGTATTGAGTAGTTGCTCGGGAGCGTAATCAGATTTGAATCGCGCCGAAGATTGCTTGACGCCAATCTCAGAACCAAAATCTATTTTTAGTTTATAGGCCGGAACCCGGGCCCGCTCAAAATCGGCTATTTCAATTATCCGACCGACCCGAATATCAACTTTTTCAAAATCTTCAAACTCAATCGTGCTCATTAGAAACTAAACTTGTCGTAAGAGACTATGTCTGTCATTGGTTTTCTCACCCGGGGAGCCTCGTCCTTTTTCCGGGTGTGCTCATCGAGAATATTGAGCGTCCCCTCATATCCGAGGGAAATCATGCAAATGACATGGAAATCTTCGGGAAGCGGACGTGTCTTTTTCAATGCCACCGCATCCCACCCGGCAGTCGGGTGGGCCATCAATCCTTCATCGACAGCGCCAAGCAATAGCGAAAGGGTCGCCATGCCACTATCGAACTGGTAATATTCGATGGGATTGTCGTCGCGAACGCCGTCATCGGCCTTGCGACCGCACATCGCGATGAGAACCGGAGCCTTTGCCATCCATTGATTGCCGCGGGCTATCCCCTGCATGACAAGGCTCTTCTGCTCCGGGTCACGGACAACAACCAACCGCCACGGCTGGGCATTGGCACACGACGGCGACCAACGCACCCGCTCAAAGAGGCGATCCAGGACACCCTGCGGTATTGGCTTGTCGAGATAGGATCGCCCGCTATGTCGTTTGAAGAAAATCGAATCGGTCATACTGCTCCTACTTCTGTTTTCTCCATTAACACTCATGTCAGATTTCAGTTCCGGTATCAGGTGCGATTGACGCCGACATCGACGCGGAAATCTGGCATTTGATACAGCAACTCGGCGCGCTGACGAACCATCCACTCATTCATAGGAAATTCCGGCCCGACATGTTCGATCATGATTGATGAGGTCGCCGAGGCAAAACATCCGGCTCGCCGCAAATCACCGCCGGTTTTGAGATACTCAAATGTGAAACCGGCCATGTAGGTGTCGCCGCATCCGGTGGCATCGACTACGTTTGCTTTGTAGGCGGGAATATCTATCATCTCATTGCCGTTGAAGATCACCGATCCAAGCTCGGCAAGGGTGACAATGACAATTGTCGGTCCCCATGATTTGATTGCTTCCGCCGCCTTGTAGGGGTTCTGCCGGCAATCAATACCGGTAAGAATCTGCCCCTCCAGTTCATTCGGCTTCACAACATCGAACTGCCCGAGGACT
>JBBTMW010000098.1:0-11860 GCA_038067995.1 Candidatus Zixiibacteriota bacterium | reverse complement strand
TGATTGGCAGAGATGAAGCTCAGGCATATTCAGGGAGGCCAGAGACGCGACCAAGTCGGCAGAACTCTTGTTCGCACAAGACAGCACTTGCGTTCGGTTGCCAGACATGTACACCATCTGAGCCGGATTCTCGCTGTGCGAACCAAAAAGGACCGCACCGGTCTTGGCTTTACATTGCATCATAGCGAAATTAAGCGACACCGTGACAAGCGATGTGGGATCAGAGACGGTGTGGAGCATGTGGCCGAAATCGGTCAGACTTTCAAGCTGGTGTCCGGAGTTTTTGCCTGCGGCGTCACGTTTTAACTTCTCAACAGCCTTTTGTACCGACTGGCGGATTTCGGTCAGTTCAAATGGTTTCATGATATAGTCGAACGCTCCCTGCTTGATGGCATCCTTGGCAGAATCAAGATTGGCGTAGCCGGTCATGAAAATGATACCAATATCGGGATTGTGGGTACGAGCCCTGTTCGCGAGTTCAATGCCGTCCATACCGGGCATACGAATATCGGTGATGAGAAGGTCAAACGTTTCGGCTTGAATAAGTGAAATTGCGTCAGCGGCCTGGGAGACGGCACGAACTTCGAGATGATCATCCTCAAGAGCATCGCGCACCAGCGATAAAACGATCTGTTCGTCGTCAACGGCAAGGATGCGATGTTTTCGGGACTCTCCGCTCATGGCTGATGTTCCGGGCGTAAAAGCGTGTCGAGAAGAGCGCTGACCTGATCGAGGTCGAACGGCTTTGTCAAACAGGCCGACGCGCCGTGCTGTGTGGCGGCTTCGGCAAGGTAATCGGGCAACGAGTCGGTCATGATAAACGGTAGCCAGGGTTTCTGAGCGCGCACGGCTTTATAGGTTTCATAGCCGTTTTTCTTGGGCATATGTATGTCACAGAAGACGAGGTGATAGTCTTTGGCAAGTGCCCGCTCAACGCCGTCGGCGCCATTGACGGCATGATCAACACGATGTCCTTTTTCGCTTAAATAATCTGTGAGAAGACTTCGGATGATTTCCGAATCATCAATTATTAGTATGCTGGCCATCGCTGGTTTCCGAACCTGATAAGACCGACGTGACGGTCTGCATCAGTTGCTTGATGCTGAATGGTTTCGATAGAAAGGCATTCGCGCCGCAGTCTACGCTCTGGCTGACGGAAAAGAGGGTGGAATATCCGGAGATGACGATTACTTTGGAGGAGGGTTCATGTTGTCTTACAAAACGGACAAGCTCTTCACCGGAAATTTTTGGCATTTTTAGGTCGGTGATGATGAGGTCATACCGGCCGGTCTTGATCTTGTCAATTGCGTCCTGGCCGTCAACGGCGGTGGAAACGGTATATGATTCGTGAAGAACCTCAAAGAGAAACTCTCTGATGATGTCTTCATCATCAACGACAAGAATGGAGTGCTGGTCAGAGGCTGTCGACATGCTAACTTTTTGCCACGCTTTCCGGTCTGCGAATACCTGTAATAGTTGTATCGGAATCCGCCGCGGCTTTCTGAACCGGCAGGATTATGGTGAAGGTTGTGCCTTTACCGGGTATTGAGTCAACCTTAATTTCGCCGCCGTGCTCCTTAATGATGCCATAGCTTACAGATAGGCCGAGGCCGGTACCTTTTCCAACTTCTTTGGTTGTGAAAAATGGTTCAAAAATCTTCTTGAGATGTTCGGTAGGGATGCCACTGCCCTGGTCGACCACGAGCATTTCGACCGTTCCTCCGAACTCTCCAAGGGCGCGGCTCTGGCGGGTAAATACCTTGATTGAGGTCCCCGGATTGGAAGCGTGCATGGCATTGATTATGAGATTGGTCAGCACCTGTTGCAACTGACCGGCATTTCCCTGAATGGCCGGGATCGACGAGTCGAGCGACAGCTCGAGATCTATCTGGTGCATAGAGAGCTGATGCTCAATGAAGATCCGGGTGTCGTCAACAACCCTGTTCAGCTCGACTGGTTCGAAATCGGCCGTTTTTGAGGCGCGTGAGAAGCGCAAAAGGTTTTGAACGATATTCTTGCACCGGCGGGCCTGTGTCTCGATATCGGTAAGGTATCGAATGTACGATTCCATTTCCTTGGACGGGGCTTGATCCCCAAGGTGCTTGCGGATTTTTTCCAGAGCGAACTGGGCATAGCCAAGTATGCCTCCAAGTGGATTGTTAAGTTCATGCGCGACTCCTGCCGCAAGCTGACCAATCGCACTCATTTTTTCCGACTGGATCAACTGGCTCTGGGCTTCACGAAGCTCGGTGGTGCGATCGGCGATGCGCATTTCAAGGGTACGATTGTATTCCTCAATCTTGTCACGCGAATCCCGCAATGAATCGATCATCTTATTAAAGGTTTCTCCCAAATGGCCAATTTCGTCGGTTTGTGTGATTTTTACCTGTTGACTAAGGTCTCCCTGGCTGACCTTGTCGGTGACATCGACGAGATGTCTCACCGGGTTTGTAACAACGCGCACGAAGACCGCCAGCACTACAATCGCAATCAAGAGCACAAGAGCGGCGAGGATGAGGGTCGCGGTTCGGGCCGATTCTATCGACTGGTCGACTCCGGTGAGTGAGAGGATAAGAACGACTTTACCGATCTCTTCGGTGACTGATTGGCGTGACAGCGTGGAATCGATTTCGCCGGTTATTCCCAGTTTTTCACGGTCGAGCGTTTCAATACGTGAAATAACCGGGTATTCGAGCCGAATGAATTCGTCGCCAACGGAATCCTTTACGTGGCTTATTATGGCCCCCGATGCCGAATCAACCGATGGTTCTGTCGACCGAATCTCGGCATCGCTGACTTTGAAGGTATGGCCCGTTTCGGCTAAGATTTTGCCCTCGATGTTGCTGATTCCGGCATAGCGGAGTTCGTGGAACATTGACAATTCCTGCAGAAGTATTTGCAGTTCATAACTGGACTCAAAGAGCACGCCACTTTCGGCATGGGTCGCTACGAGTCGGATCATCGTCTGGCCGCTTGTTTCAAGCTCCCGCACGAAGCCGTCAGCCTGGCGGCGAATCAGATAGGTGCTCAGAACGAATACCGAGGCCATGATAAGCAGAGAGAGTGGAACTACAAATTTGACCCTCAGACTGTTCAAATGGAGGATGCTTCCGAGACTCATCGGTACACCTCCTTAGCCACAGTCACAAGTTCCTCTGGCATGGCGATCTGAATCAGCTTGGCGGTCTTTTCGTTGTAATGAAACCAGATGACATCAACCGTTGATACTGAAATCGCATCGGGGCGAGCGCCGCGTAGTATCGAATCAACTATGGCTCCAGCCTGCTTCCCTACCGCCTTGAAATCAAAGTCGAGTGCAAACAGAGCGCCCGATTCAACCACGTTTCGCGAGAACCCCATAACAGGGAGTCCCTTGCGAAGGGTTGTCATCAGGATAAATTTGGTAGACTTTGGATTGAAAAGCTCTGGATCGGCAATTGACCAGAATCCCTGACAGGAGTTCATAATAGAATCAAGGGCTACTGGCAGATCCTTGTTTTCATTGACCGGGATAGCAACCAGGGTCAGTCCCATTCCTGCGGTAACTACTCGAGCCTCGTCGATAAGCCGCTTCGTTGATTGCGTGTAGAGTACGCCGACCCGTTTGAGATGGGGGACAATTTTCTTGAAATAGGAGAACTGGGTTTCGAGGGGGATGTTGAGCGAAGCGCCGGTGATATTTCCGCCGGGCTTGCCGAGTGATTTTACGAATCCGGACATGTCCGGATAAAGCACGGCCGCAAATACAATTGGAGTGTTTGGGAATTTCGCCTTGGCAAGGGTGGTCGTGGCAGTACCAATGGTGACGATGACTTCCGGTTTGATAGATTGAATAGAGTCAACGATTGAGGCTCCGGTTTGGTCTCCGGCCGGAATGACAAAATGTCTCCATGAAAGTGCGGAATGCTGTTTTGCCAGTGTCCCCTTGATACCCTGAATAACACGCGACGTCGACATGACGGTGTCACTCGCAAGCGTGACAATGCGCACGCTGTCGCTCTGCGCCTGTAACGAGGGGCACACGAGAGCGAGCGCAAGGAGCATCAAGAGGCTAACGCGTCTCGTCACCGAAATCCTTTGCGCCAACAATTGTTTACCGTTTCCCTTTTGTCCGTCTACTGCCATTGTTCCTCAACCGCGATGTAATGTTCCGGGCAGTTTGCGTATCAACGACAGTATCGGTCACTTTTCATGTTTTCTGAACAAACTCGCAACTGCCCCATCCAAAAATTGAAAATAATGCCGTCAAGACCTTGTAAAGTTTTTCTCCGGTCTGTCGATAGTTGAAGACGAGCACCTGTGTGTGCCTTCCAAAATGGTAAACAACGCGGATGCCGCCATTGGGTGCGACATTCATGACGACATAGCAATATGAACGACCTTTTATAAGGAGTACGTACGGTGAACCACAAGCATTCCTTCATACTCGTGAGCCTCCTCGCGACACTGGTCCTCGTGGGAGCGATGACCGCCAGTGCCGGCGTCACGGGTAAAATTGCTGGATCGGTAACAGACGCCACGACAGGCGAGCCGATCATTGGTGCTACCGTTCGTGTCGATGGCACGAATCTTGGCACCAAGACGGACGAGGAAGGTGAATTCTTCATCATCAACATTCCCAGCGGCAAGTTCGATATTGTCGTCACTACCGTCGGGTATGAAAGTGAGACCCGCGCCAATGTGCGGGTATTGGTAGACCTCACGACCCCCGTTTCATTCGAGTTGAATGTAGCGCCAGTAGAAGTGGCAGGGACGATCGTGGTTCAGGCCAAGGATCCCTTGATTCAGGCCGACTTGACCGAATCAAAAACGATCTTTACATCCGACAAGCTGAGATCTCTTCCGAACAGCCAGTCGGTAGCGGCCGTGCTGAACAACTACCCCGGAGTGGTGACGGACAACAACGCCAATATCCATGTTCGCGGCGGGCGTGCCGGTCAGACCACTTACTATTATGACGACTTCCTGGTGCAGGACCTTTTTGTCGATGAAGCCGGGATATTCATTGCCCCTGACGCTCTTTCAGAGCTGTCGCTTTCCTCGGGAGGCTATACCGCCGAATATGGTGGCGCGTTATCGGCGGTCTTAAACGCCGTGACCCCCGAAGGCAGTGACCGATACAAAGGTAACCTAAAGGTATTTCAAGGGGCGACTCACCCCTATGACGTTGAAAAAGGGGAATGGAAATCCCTCCAGACCAACGCCTATCGATCGATGTTTGGGTCAGCCTCAGGCCCAATCAATCCTTCCAATCCCCGGTTTGCGACATTCTATGTCGCGGGAGAGTACCGCAAGGACCCCACATACTTACCGCAGAATTGGAATGTGTCAAAGTTCGGAGTGTTAAAGTTGGCCGCCCAGCCTTTACCAACCCTCAAGCTGAAGAGCCACTATACCTATTGGCAGAATGATGGTCGGACGTTCACGCATCGCGACCAGAACGGTCTCTCCTACGATTTGAATCTGGATGGACTTCCGAGATTTGAAAAGAAAGCGTATGTAGCAGGATTGTCAGCCAATTTCGCTCCGAACGAACGAACGGTGTTGAGCGCCAATGCCGGTCGTTTCTACACCTACACCAAGATTGCTCCTGATAAGCTGTTCGATACATATTGGGACCAGTGGCCCGGATACTCTGAGGAGTCAAACGGAACTTACAACGGGACCATCGATGACGACAATTATAGCAAGGGACTGGACCCTTCTGATCCCCGGCAGTCGGTTGGATTCGCAATTGGCGACAATTTTCTTCCCAGATATGTTCGCCGCGCCCAGTGGTACAACACCGGTTCATTCAGCATAACGAGTCAAACCAATCGCAACAATCAGTTTAAGATTGGCGCCGAGTTCAAAGACTACGTCATCGAATGGGATGACAAACAATTCTATAACTCTCAGCCCTACGGCGAAATCTATAAGAGCAGTCCGCTCTATACGTCCGGTTTTGTTCACAACAAAATGGAATACGCCAACATCATCATCAATGCGGGCATTCGATATGATCACCGCAACGATGAGTTCATGTATCGAGGGTCTCAACGATCCGCCGCGACCGATGTCTGGTCACCGCGCCTCGGTATTTCCTTCCCGATATCTGAAAAGTCGGTTATGCATTTTAACTATGGATTCTATTATCAAATGCCTCGGTTCCCTTACTTATACACAAATCTCAACGCCGACTATTCCACGGGTCTGCCCCTCGTTGGCAATCCGTTCCTAAAGCCTGAAGAAGACGTCATGTACGAGCTTGGTCTCGACCACGTCATCGGTGAAGACCTCCGCCTCGATGTCACGGCCTTCTTCAAGGACATTCGAGACCTTGTCACCACTCGTGACGGCGGCGCCGTCGCCGGCAACAGGATTACGGTGTATGACAACGGCGATTACGGATCAGCAAAAGGCTTTGACATTGCGGTTGAAAAACTGAAAGGCGATGGCAATTTCACGGCATCTATTGCCTACGGCTACCTGATCGCAACGGGCAATTCGTCGTATGCCACCGAGCCATACTATACGTACTTGAATTCAATTAACGATTCCGTAGCGCCGGTAACCGAGTATCCACTCGACTTTGATCAGCGCCACACGGCCACGGCAGCGATGACCTATATCGCGCCGCGCAATTGGGATCAGAGGTTGTTTGGCGTCAAGATGCCAACGGACTGGAGGCTCACTCTGATTGGCCAATATGGTTCAGGAATGCCCTATACCAGAACCGACTCACGCGGCAATCGCCTTGGCGAGCGTAACGAGGGTCGATTCCCCGCCACCTTTGACGTCGACATGGGATTCGAAAAAGGGATAGCCTTTTTCAGTGGAACCGCAATGAGCTTCTTTATACAGGTTGACAATTTGTTAAACCGCAAGAATGTCATTGCCGTCTACACCCGTACCGGTCTGGCGACCAACGATGGTGCGAGGCCGGGCGGTGGATTCGCCACGAATCAGGCCGAGCTTGACCGCTTCGACAAGCTCTATGATCACGATCCCCAAAACTTTGCCCCCCCCCGGACTATAAGAACCGGGTTAGAGTTCACATTCTAAGCCGGAGAGTTAATACGATGAAGAAACACAACACACATATTGCAATAGCGCTGGCTCTATTGCTGGCGTTTGGCGCCGACCGGGCTGAATCCCGGTCGCCGTTGGCCGACAAAAAACCTCGTTCGACGAACCCGAATATTCAGTTGTCGGTGAATCCAGCCACCGTTGATCAGGTCGTCCACAACAAAGGGAATCTCGCCACCACTATTGATAACTGGGGTTATATCGGCGGCTATGAATACTATGGCCGCCCCTCCGGCGAATGGCCGCGCGGTTCCGGCAACAGTTATCTGGCCGAACTGCTCTACTGGATGGGCGCAACGACTGTTTCGAACGATACCCTCGTGGCTGACTCCTATGAAGACTTCGAAGCGGTACCGATGCCGTTCGATGGCACAGATGAATATCGCATTTATCTTTCCAGCGACAGCACTCGCTACTATAATTACAATCCATCCGACACCGTCGGCACAGCTGATGGCACTCCGGCCCAGGGATGGCGAGTATGGGACGCCGATTCGGCCGAGTTTGTCTACAACCGCCCTTACAATTCACTCGCATCGGCGTACAGGCCGGGCGGACCGACCTCACTTCAGGATTCTCACTATCGATTCCGGGACAATGCCCTCGGATCTTCGGTGCTGGGCGTTGATGTGACTCAGTCGGTCTATTCCTGGAACTATTGCTATAACGAAAATTTCATATTCGTTCAGCTCGACATTACCAACAACTCGGGCAACAATTACACCGATTTTGCCATGGGTATCTACGCCGACTTCGACGTGGGTGGCCCGGATGGAAGCGGTGAGAATGGCCGCCTGATGGATCTGGTTGGATTTGATTCGACCGAAAATCTCGCCTGGACCTATGACATTGTTGGCACGGATCCGGGATGGGGCCAGGATGTGCCAACTGGGTTTATGGGCACTAAACTTCTCGAGACGCCCTTGAATATCGGTATGACGTCTTTTCGAACCGATGACTGGTCATTCCTTCCTGCGACCGATGAGGGCAAGTATGCTTTCATGACGACGAATCAGTTTGACCAATCCCTTCCACCCACTGACCAGTTCTATGTCCAGTGTGTGAGGGGTATCAATCTGACGGCCGGATCGACAGTGCGCGTGGTATTCGCGCTGGTGGCGGGACAAACCGAACAGGAGTTTCGGGCAAATGCGGCCCTCGCACAGGAACTCTATAACAATTTCTATGTCGGACCTCAGCCGCCGAGCACCCCGATGCTGACAGCCCGCGCAGGCAATCGTAAAAACTATCTGTCATGGACAGATACTTCTGAGGTCGGCATTGATCCGCTCTCTGGTCAGAACGACTTTGTGGGCTATAAGCTGTATCGAAGCGAAAATCAAGGCAAGACGTGGGGACGGCCATTTGACACCACTGGTAACAACTGCCTGAAGCTCGACTACGACCCAATCCTTAAGGCGATGGTAAGCACTCCCGGTGAACCAATTCCCCATACCTATGTTGACACCGGCCTGTCAAATGGCGTCGACTATTGGTATTGTCTCGTCGCTTTCGATAAAGGGGATACTACAGTAGGCGTCGACCCGCTACAGTCGGGTTTTGGCCTTGCCGGGTATTCTCCGAACGTCGTCAAATCGCGACCGACATCACAGCCAGCCGGTCATTATGAGGCGTCGTCAACAGTGACACACACCTATACGGGTTCAGAAATTGCCTCAGATGGCGGAGTGTTTCCGGAGGTTTTCGATAAAAATCGACTCACCGGAGCAGAATACAAGGTTGTCTTTGAAGACCAACCGGATGAGACATATTGGCATCTTATCGATGTTATAAGCGGCGATACAATTCTTAGCCATCAAACAAAAACCGATGGCGACCCTAATCTCTGGCCGGTTGTCGACGGAATGCGTGTGGTCGTTACCAATGGCGAGCGGGAGCCGCGCGGCGCCATTCAAACCGGATTCGGCGGCGCTGATACTACCTTGAGCGTCAGGACCTGGTATGGACCATCAATTCCGGTTTTTACAGGTGACAACAACGATGTCTGGGGCGACGCCCATTTCCGCTCGACATACGAGCTACGATATACTGGCGACTCAACCCGCGCCACCCATGTACTCGATGGTTTCTATTCGAGTGATACCCCGTACTGGGTTCCCCTTGAATTATGGAACACCACTACCAACCAACGAGTGTCGATGGCAGTTTACGATGGTGATGAAAACGGTACATGGGAATCAAATAACCAAATTGTGGTGGTGAACTTTCCTTACAACGGAACGACATCGGTGACCCCCAGTGCGTTCCCAGAATACTATAGCTGGATGTTCAGGCTGGACGCGAGCTCATTTGCTCCCGTGGTCGGTGATGTCTTTACGTTGACCGGCGCGCCGATGAACAGCCCTTCGGATGTCTTCACATTTAAAGTCGACGGCGTCAATCCCGCGGCGGCTAAGACTGATCTAAAGAACGTTAAGGTGGTACCGAATCCCTACTTCGCCCAATACTCACCGAGCGTGGAGACAGGGGAGGGTCAATCTGTTCTTGAATTCCAGAATCTTCCGGAAAAGTGCACCGTCCGCATCTATACTCTCGCCGGTGATTTGGTGAAAACTCTGAATCACACCGATGGAACTGGAACGGAGCGGTGGAACCTTCAGTCTGTCGACCGTCAGCAGATTGCATCGGGGATGTATGTCTACCACGTCGATTCGCCGTTCGGCACCCACATGGGCCGATTTGCGGTGGTGAAATAGAGGAGGCCGACAATGAAGAAGTTACTCACAGTTTTTGTAGTGCTCGCGCTGGCTGTGCCAGCGTCAGCCGACTTCAGCAAAGTCGGTTCAGCAGGCGCCCAGTTTCTGAAAATTGGCGTTGGATCGCGCTATCAGGCGATGGGGGAAGCCGGAGTGGCCACCACCAACGACGCCTATGCCATGTACTGGAATCCGGCGGGACTTGCCAGCGTGGAAGCCTCCACCGTTAGTTTCACCAGCGTCGACTGGTTTCTCGATGTAGGCCTTAACTATTTCGGGTATGCTCGCAATTTCGAGGACGTTGGCGTATTTGGCGTCTCAGCGACGATTCTGTCAATGGGAGATGTCGAAATCACGACATTCGAAGAGCAGACAGGGACAGGGGATTTCTATTCCGCTTCCTCCTATGCTCTCGGACTGAGCTTCGCCCGTCAACTAACGAACAAGTTCGCATTCGGTACGACCGTGAAATATGTCGGCGAGAGAATCGCCAATCTCAAGTCTTCGAGTGTAGCTTTCGATTTTGGCACTCAGCTTGAGACCGGATTCCGCTCGCTCAAACTTGGTATGAGCATTTCGAATATGGGCACCGACATGTCTTTCAAAGGCTCTGACCTTGACGTCAACTATGACGGTCTCGGCGGAACCGGATCGAACGCGGCGGTCGGCGCTCAGTTGAAGACGACGCCATATGATCTGCCGATGATGTTCCGCATGGGAATGTCATATGTTGTCCCGGTCGGGCAGAAATCAAACTTTACCCTCGCTGGTGACGTGCGTCATCCCAATGACAACTATCAACAGATGAGTCTTGGCGTTGAGTTCGACTATAATGAGCAGTTCTTTCTCAGGGCGGGACAGAAGTTTAACTATCAGGAAGAAGGGCTGTCATTCGGCGGCGGCCTCTCGACAAAAATATCCGATGCTACCAAACTGATGGTGGACTACGCCTGGCAGGACTTCGGTCGCCTCGGCTCGGTTCAGCGATTCTCAGTGGGCTTCGGCTTCTAAGGAGTGGCTGATTAGTCATAATGAGCCCCGCTACTGGCGGGGTTCTTTTTTTCTGGTTCCTCTGTACAGCGGCGGTGTAAAAGGAATATATTGGGCCAGCCATTCACCATCCCGGGCGTATGGAGCAGACATAAGGAGTTACGGTGGTTCGCAAATCCAGTTTTGTCCTAAGCATTTTGTTTATTGTCCTTGCCGTTGTCGGTCTCTCTCGTCCATGCCGCGCAGCGGCAGAAATTGAATTGCTCACGAAGTATTTCGATTTCCTTGTCGGCGGCAACTACGAGTCGGCCGCCTATCTCTGGGACGAGGCCTCGCAGGAGCGCGCCAATCGGTTTGGCATAGAGTATACCGGCATTCCGCTTAAAGCCGACTGTGGGTCTCCAGTTGTTCGTAATCTCGCGGTGATGCGCAATTTTCTCCAGCCTCCGGCGCGAATGTCCGAGCGACTCACTCCCTCCGACTATATGCGCCTTGAGTATTCTCAGGTAGTAAACTCGCAGGAGGTTCGACACGATTATTATGTCCGCATGGATGGCGGGTACTATTGGTTCATCTATCCTCAGGACTATTATTGCCGCGACTACAAGACTATTTCCAGTAAATATTTCCGCGTTCATTTTGCCAGTGAGTCCAAGGGGTACCTTCATCCGGCCGCTCTGTCCGAAGCCGATAACTTTGTCGACCGCATGGTGGACTCTCTTCATATCGGCGCCGAGGGACGTAGCCTGCTTGAATTGAAGAAGATCGACTACTTCTATGTCGCGAGCGATTCGATCGTCAAGCTGATAGTTGGCTTTCAGGTGCAGGGAACATATGACCTTGCGTCGGACGACATTATTTCCTCAACATTTCCGCACTACCACGAGCTCACCCATTTTCTCGTCAACTACAGCCTCAAGTCGCTTCCGCTCTACACCCTCCCGGTTTTTCGAGAGGGGATAGCAGTTACCTACGGCGGACGATGGGGGAAAGCGGCTGGCCCTCTTTTTGAGCTGGGGAAATTTTTGTATGACCAACAGATCACCGAAGTTGACTCCATTCTCACCATTAGTGGATTCGAGGGG
>JBBTMW010000097.1:0-6273 GCA_038067995.1 Candidatus Zixiibacteriota bacterium | reverse complement strand
ACTGAAACGATCACACGGGATTGCGTCTCACCGAAAAGAAGAGCATCCGCACGCATGACATCGCCAAAGGTGATGCGGGCGCCAATCTGTCCACGCTGATTGGCAATGCAACATTCTGCCAGGGCTATCGCAATGCCGCCTTCGGAGGAATCATGGGCGCTCTTGATGAATCCCTGCCGAATAAGTGACAGCAAGGTTTTCTGCAATCGTGTCTCAACCGCGAGGTCAAGTGGTGGGACTGTGCCACGAGTCATGTTATGGACTGTGTGCAGATATTCCGAGGCGCCGAAATGTTCTTTGTTTTCGCCAAGCAGAAGGATGATGTCTCCATCGTTCTTGAACCATTGGGTAGTGATGTGCGAAAGATTCTCGACGAGACCAATCATGCCGATTGTCGGAGTCGGAAATACGGCGCGCTGGGGATCTTCGTTATAGAACGACACATTGCCGCCGGTAACAGGCGTATCAAAGGCGCGGCAGGCCTCGCTCATGCCGGCGATAGCCTCGGCGAACTGATAATAGATTTCCGGTTTGTAGGGATTGCCGAAATTAAGACAGTTGGTAATCGCGAGAGGTTTGCCACCTGAGCAAACAATATTGCGGGCGGCCTCGGCGACGGCGCTGAGCGCACCAACCCGAGGATCAAGGTAGCAATAACGGCCATTGCAGTCGGTGGTCATCGCCAGTGCTTTGTCGGTGTGGCGAATGCGAAGGACAGCGGCGTCCGAACCGGGGCCAACGACGGTTGCGGTGCGAATCATCGAGTCATACTGCTCGAAGACCCATCCCTTGTGGCAGATATTGGGTGAGCTAAGCAGAGTCAGGAGTGTTTCGTTCCAATTGCGGCTCTGAGGTATGTCATTCAGATTTAGCTGATGAAGATCGTCGAGGTAGTCAGGACGCTTCTGCTGACGAATATACACCGGCGCGCCGCCACCAAGAACGAGAGTATCGGAAGGGATATCGGAAACCACTTCGCCGTGATATTTCACGACCATCCGGTCGCCGGAGGTGACATGTCCGATGATTTCAGAATCAAGCCCCCACTTGTCAAAGATTTCTTTGACACGATGTTCATTCCCTTTAGTAACGCAAACAAGCATCCGCTCCTGCGATTCCGAGAGCAGAATCTCATACGGGGTCATGGCCGACTCGCGCACGGGAACTTTGTCGATATTTATCTCAACGCCGCATTGCCCTTTGGCTGACATTTCCGAAGTGGAGCAGGTGATACCGGCCGCACCCATATCCTGAATGCCGACTATCAATCCTTCATTGATGACTTCGAGCGTGGCTTCAAGTAGAAGTTTCTCCATGAAGGGGTCACCGATCTGGACCGATGGGCGTTTTGATTCGGAGGCTGAGCTGATTTCTTCGGAGGCGAATGTGGCGCCGTGGATGCCATCGCGCCCTGTTTTGGCGCCGACGATCATGAGCGGGTTTCCCTCTCCCTTTGCAACAGCGCTGGCCATTTTGTCATGATGCACCAGTCCGACCGCCATGGCGTTGACAAGGGGATTGCCGGTGTAGGATTCATCAAAATAGACTTCCCCTGCGACCGTTGGAATGCCGAATGAGTTGCCGTAGTCGCCGATACCGCGCACGACGCCGTCGACGAGATACCGCACCCGTGCATTGTCGGGGGAGCCAAAACGAAGAGAGTTCAGACAGGCGATAGGGCGTGCCCCCATCGTAAAAATATCGCGCATGATTCCGCCAACACCGGTGGCCGCTCCTTGATATGGTTCGACGGCCGAAGGGTGGTTGTGCGATTCTATCTTAAAGACCACGGCAAGTCCATTGCCGATATCGATGGCTCCGGCATTTTCTTCACCGGCTTTCGCCAGAAGGTTCTTTCCTTCGCGCGGGAGGGTTTTCAACTGGGCGATGGAGTTTTTATACGAGCAATGTTCCGACCACATGACACTGAAAATCCCTAACTCAGTGTAGGTGGGAATACGTCCGAGAATATCTTGAATCTTTTTGTATTCATCTTCGGTAAGGCCATGGGCGATGGCCTTCTCCAGAGTAACAGTCGGTTGTTTGAATGCGGTCACTTACATCTTCCTGCGGTTATGTGGTGTCAGGGGGAGAATATAGGCACTGCGACAAGGGGCGGTCAACGTGCCTTGTCCAACTTTTTCCCGGCCGACGGGCAGAGGCTTTTCAGGCGGCATTCGGTGCATTTCGGCCTGCGGGCGATGCAAATGGCACGACCGTGGCGGATCATGAGGTGAGCCAGCAGAATCCAGTTGTCATAATCTATCAGTTTCATCAAATCCTGCTCGATTTTGACCGGGTCGGTATGCGATGTCAAACCGAGCAGTTTGCTTATCCGCCCGACATGGGTGTCGACAACAATCCCCTCGGCGATTCCATATCCTGCGCCGAGAACAACCGAACCGGTCTTGCGTCCCACTCCGGGAAGGGCAACCAGTTCGGCAAGGGTTTTTGGCACCTCGCCATTATGTTTCGAAAGCAATGCCTTCGCGGAAGCGATGATGGACTTTGCCTTGTTATTGTGGAAACCGGTTGAAAAGATATCTTTTCCCAATTCATTGGGTTCGGCCTCGGCGAAGGCCTGAATTGTGCGATATTTTTTGAAGAGTGGCGGCGTGACCATGTTGACGCGATCGTCGGTACACTGAGCTGAGAGTATCGTCGCGACCATCAGCTGATGCACGCTGGCATAGTCGAGCGAACATTTTGCGTCGGGATAGAGCTTTTTGAGACGGGCGACTATCTCTTTTGCCCGCTGTCTTTTTGCGTCGAGGGATTCCCTGGGCATGTCTAACTCATGCAGGTGAGCATGACAACCCGGTCAATATCATTCAGATCTTTCATGATGACTATCGATTCGTAGCGGTCGTCATGCGAGGTCAGCTCAGCCACCCGATCGGCTTGATTGTAGCCTATTTCGAAAATGATCCGCCCCCCCGGTGCAAGAAAGCGCGGGGCATCGCGAAGAATAATCTTGATGGCATCCAGCCCTTCATCGCCGGATGTCAGCGAAATTTTCGGGTCGGCGAGCACTTCCGGAGGGAGGTCTCTATACTCATCTTCAGAGATATAGGGAGGGTTTGAAAGAATCAGGTCGAATCGTTCATTCGGCAAAATATTACCGAAAAAGTCAGACTGGCGAAACTCGATCTTGTCGGCGCCGCCAAGATTTATAGCATTTCGCGAGGCAACGGCGATGGCATCGGGGGAAATATCAAGCGCCACAATACGGCAATCGGACAACTCATTCGCCAGTGTCACCGAGACGACTCCGGATCCTACTCCGATATCAAGAATCTTCGGCGATGGCAATTCCATTTCCTTCACGCATTCCATGGCCGTCACACAGAGAAGTTCTGTTTCAGGCGTCGGCACCATCACCGCCGGTGAGACGAAGAATTTTCTTCCAAAGAACCATGATTCTTCGAGTATATATTGAAGGGGGTAGCGTGTGGCGCGTCGTGTTACGATTTCATCGACGCGCGCCGTCCGTTCGGGGGTGAGAAGCATGGTTCCATGCAGATAGAGATTGAGATGGTCGACATCGAGGACGTGACACAGAATAAGCTCCATCTCGGCCTTGCCGGAGACGATGCCCGCATCTTCGAGGACTTTTGCCTTGTCGGTAATGTATTTTGGAAGATGCTGGATGGTCGCTGACATGGGGTGAATCGACAAACCGGGGTTATGACCCCATACCTTCAAGCTTGAGATGTTCTTCCTGGTCGTGATGGCGAAGGGCCTCGATCATATCCTCGATGCTTCCGGCCATAAACTGATCAAGTTTGTAGATTGTGAGTCCGATGCGATGGTCGGTGACTCGTGACTGCGGAAAATTATAGGTGCGAATCTTGGCTGAGCGGTCTCCGGTCGATACCATCGATTTCCGTTCGGCGGATATTTTTGCCTGATGCTCGGCGACTTTCATATCGAGAAGGCGCGACCTGAGGACTTTGAGGGCCTTGGCCTTGTTCTTGATTTGCGATTTTTCGTCCTGACAGGTGACCACAAGGTTGGTGGGGAGATGGGTTATTCGCACCGCCGAGTCGGTTGTGTTTACCGACTGACCGCCGGGCCCTGACGAGCGGTAGACATCAACCTTGAGTTCGTTTTCCTTTATATCAATATCAACTTCTTCTGCTTCCGGAAAGACAGCAACCGAAATGGCCGACGTATGTATGCGCCCCTGCGCTTCGGTTTCGGGTACGCGCTGAACACGATGGACGCCGGACTCATATTTCATGATGCCATAGGCCTCTTCGCCGTCGACGGAGAAAATGACTTCCTTGAACCCCCCCATGGAGGCTTCGTGTGAGGAGAGTACTTCGAGTTTCCAGCCCCGCGTGTCAGCATAGCGTTGGTACATCTTGTAAATGTCGCCGACAAATATGCAGGCTTCATCGCCGCCAGTGCCAGCGCGCACTTCAACGATGGCGGCTTTGTCGTCATTGGGGTCGCGAGGGAGAAGCTTCAGTTTGAATTCAGTCTCGAGTGTATCAATCTGCCCTTCAAGCTCTTTCAATTCTTCACGCGCCATCGCCATAAGTTCGGGATCACCACCGGCATCAATAATCTGGCGGTTACCGTTGATTCCCATTTGAATAACCCGATATCGTCGTCCTACCTCAAGAATGGAGGCGATATTACGCCGTTCGCGATTGAGTTCTATCAGCCGCTTCTGATTTGAATGCACAGCCGGATCGACGAGCTGGTCGTCAATCGATTTCAGTTTGTCTTCGAGTTTTTGAACTATTTCAAGCACGGTGCGTATTCACCCTTGTTTTGCCGAGAGGCTTTTGTCGCATTACACCATAGGGAGTAGGAATTGTATCAACACGAATGGGAGCCGACGCTCAACCCCTGTACCGAAAAGATTCCTATCGGCGTCGACCTCGTCCCGGGGGAAAACGCCGTGGCGCACGACCGAAGGGCTCGGATGATGACTGCGACCTCGACTGCCCCTCAGTTTGAACCGGCAGTTGTTTTCTAGGAGTGCGGTCAAAAGGAAGGGTCGGCACGGGTCTGACTGACAGGCCGGTGCGAATCAATCTCTCAATATCTCTCACATCGTTTCGCTGATCCATCGTCGCAAATGATACCGCCCGTCCGGACATACCGGCTCTGGCTGTTCTGCCAATGCGGTGAACGTAGTCGCTGGTGTTGGTTGGCAGGTCATAATTGACAACCAGCTGAATGCCCACGACATCAATACCGCGGGCGGCAATGTCGGTGGCGACGAGGACGCGATATTTGCCAACCTTGAATCCTTCAAGGGCGTCGCGACGCTGGCCGAGGGTGCGATCGGAGTGAATCTCCGCCGCGGAATGACCGAAGTTTTTTAGCAGGCGTGCGAGCTTACGGGCTCCATGTTTGGTGCGGGTAAAGACAAGTACCGGGCCGCGACACTCCTTCAAGAGAACTTCAAGAAGCTGACTCTTGGCTTCCCTCTCGATGAAAAACACTTCCTGCTCCACTTTTTCGGCGGCGGTTCCGGAAGGGGCGATTTCGATGGTGATGGGAATCTTCATGTGCTGGTGCGCCATGTCCATGATCTCAGGCGGCATAGTAGCGGAGAAAAGCATCGTCTGACGGTCTTTCGGAATCGCCCTGAGAATCTTGTTAATCTGCGGCGCAAAGCCCATGTCGAGCATGCGATCGGCTTCATCAAGCACGAGAATCTTCATGTCTCCGAGGTTGATATGGCGATTTTCAAGAAAATCGACAAGCCGTCCAGGAGTCGCAATAACGATGCGGGGATTTTTTTCGAGAGCTTTCTTTTGCGGACCTTCGGGCGCGCCGCCAATGAGGACAGCAGTTCGAAGGCCGAATGCCCGTCCAACAGAATGAAATGCCTCGTTGACCTGCATCGCCAGTTCTCGGGTAGGTAAAATCACCAATCCGCGCCCCTTCAACTGCGCCAGTCGCTGGAGCATGGGGAGTCCGAATGCGAGGGTTTTGCCGGTGCCTGTTTGGGCGATGGCGATCAAGTCCTTACCGTCCAATCCGACTGGAATTGAACGGCGTTGAATAGGCGTCGGTTCGGTAAACTTCAGTTTATCGATCGCGCTGAGAAGACTCGGAGCTAGTCCGAGATCGTTGAAACCTGTAAGTGTTCTATTTGCTGACATAACAGCAAGGTACAACGATTTTGGGCGCTCCGAAAGGACTAAGTTTGCGGTAAATCGGAACCATCGGGGTTCCCATGAGGTTACACAATAAAGGATATAAAGTTTGACTCTCTGGGAAGTCGGGGGTATAATGACATAGTGATGA
>JBBTMW010000096.1:0-7079 GCA_038067995.1 Candidatus Zixiibacteriota bacterium | reverse complement strand
ATGGCGGGGGGAGGATTTGAACCTCCGACCTTCGGGTTATGAGCCCGACGAGCTACCAGGCTGCTCCACCCCGCGATCATTGGTTTTCAATATACTCCTGCCCGCTTGCCATTGTCAAGCTCGCCAATCCGGCTAATCCAACTGATTTTCATTGTCATGGAACGACAATTAATTGCTGGCAACAATTTTCCGCGCCTTAGCCTCTCGCTACTGCTGATGTTAAGACAAGACTGGATTCCCGCCTGCGCGGGAATGACAGAGAAGGCGCGGGTATTGGCAGAAGGGAAACTGGAATATCGGAAAAGGCGAGGGCAAGACAGGAAAGAGAATGTTGTCAATCCGCCTTTCTCAAAAAGCCTCTGAATCGTTGATTGAGTGACACCACTGTTTCAAAGTGAAATCTTCAAAGCTAAATGAACAAATGACAAAATCAGCCGACGCCACCATTCTTTGGCACTGCAGGATTTTGCCAGATATGACGACATAGTTAAAAACGACATCCAACGCTAAACAACGGGACGATTTTCAGGCGGGTACTCTGATATGATGATATTCATCGGTTGCGCAATCACTATCGGTTCGGTCCTTGGTGGCTATCTCTGGCACGGAGGCGTGTTGATGGCCCTCAGCCAGCCATCGGAGGTACTGATTATCGGTGGGGCGGCAATTGGATCACTCATGGTGGCGACGCCCGTTTCGGTCATTAAAGGCATAGTCGGTGGCCTCAAAAATGTCGCCTTTAGCGGAAGCTTTTCCAAAAAGGATTATCTCGACCAGCTCGTTATGATGTTCGAAGTGTTCAACGTCGCTCGTCGCGACGGTCTTGTCGGACTTGAAAATCACGTGGAACGTCCCCAGGAATCAGAAATCTTCAAGCGCTATCCGAAGTTTTTGAAAAATCATCACGCCTTGAATTTCTTCAATGACACTATGCGTGTAATCATATCGGGCGCCGTGCAACCGCATGATCTCGAGGATCTGATGAACGAAGACCTCGAAGCCATGCATCATGAAGAGGAGCGCCCAGCGAGCGCGCTTTCTGCCGTAGCTGACGCCCTTCCCGGGCTTGGTATTGTGGCGGCAGTGCTTGGCGTTGTTATCACGATGCAATCTATCAATGGGCCGCCGGAAGAGATCGGTACCAAAGTTGCCGCGGCGCTGGTGGGAACGTTTCTTGGAATTCTCTGGTCATACGGCTTTGTCGGGCCTCTTGCGGCCGCCCTTAAGAACCGACTGGCCGAAGATGCCCAGTATATGGCGTGCATGAAGCATGCTCTGCTGTCCTTCAACAAAGGAGTAGCCGGAGTCATCGCAGTAGAATTTGCTCGCCGGTCATTATATGACGAAGTACGCCCGGGATTCACTGAACTTGAGGCGGCTTGTAACGAAGCGAAGAAACGCAAGTAAGAGTCATGGCTGAAAAGAGCGAACAGCCAATAATCATCAGGCGAAAGAAGGTCAGCGGACACGCCCATCACGGTGGCGCGTGGAAGGTGGCCTTTGCCGATTTTATGACAGCCATGATGGCGTTCTTTTTGGTTATGTGGCTGGTAGGTCAGAAACCGGATGTGCGCGAAGCAGTCTCAGGATTTTTCAGAGACCCCGGCAAATTCAAACAAGAGGGTTCCAGCGGCGTCCTTCGCGGATCCAAAAGCGTTCTTCCCGCCGACAAGCCGACTATTGGCCTCATGCAGACGAAACAATCTGAGGACAAGCATGTCGCCGACGTCGAGAAACAGGAATTGATGAATGCCGGAAAGGCAATTATTCAAGAACTTGAGAAGGAAAAAGCCTTCCAGCGTTTGAAAAAAAACATCATGATCGAATTGACCTCTGAAGGGCTCCGCATAGTCCTCAATGAATCGGAAGATTCACCGGCGTTTTTTGAACCCGGATCGGCCAAACTTCTTCAACAAAGCGCCATCATTTTGGTAACCATCGCAAAAGAGCTTGGCAAACTTCCGAATCGTCTTGTCATGGAAGGACACACTACCAGCGACGGGGCCAATCGCGGTGACTATTCAAACTGGGAGCTTTCCGCAGATCGGGCCAATGCCGCCCGGCAGTTGATGGACGTGTCCGGGCTATATCCGGCACAAGTTCGGGAGGTTCGCGGATTTGCCGACCAGCTTGCGATGATCAAGGATGCGCCGAATGATCCGCGAAATCGGCGAGTCTCGATTCTGGTGCTCTACCAGGCGAGCGAGCGAAACTACGAACAGGTAGAGATAGGCGATGATCTTATGCACGCAAGTTCCTCTGACGGCCAGGGATCGGTAGCCGAAACCGGTAGCCACAAATAACATCCGATTTCCCTTTATTTTCGACCAAAAATCTCGTTATTTCCCAAACCAACAATTACTGAAACCTCGGTCTCGTGTGAGTCCGGGGCTTTTGCGTTAGTGGCAAACAACGACTGAATATGACATCGCGAACCAACAACATCGTACCGACAGCGACACCGCACCTCACCCGAATTTGTGAGCTTTGGCAGTCCCATGACGGACTATGCCGACTTAGCGAGGCTATCGCCAAAGGGGAGAAAAAGACGGTCATCACCGGACTGGCTGGTTCATCGATTTCATTTCTGACGAAAGCCCTTGCGAAGAATACCGGCAAGTCGATTGTATTTATCACTGAAAAACCAGATGACGCCGTTGACCTTTACGAAGACCTGCTGGCGCTACTCGATGAGTCTCAGATTTGCCACTATCCCGCTCGTCAGATATTGCCCTTTGATTTTCGCGCTCCTATTGGAGAAATCATGGGACAGCGGATAGGAACTGTTTCGCGAATGGCAAACAGCGAAGCGCCGATTGTTGTCACATCACTGAGGGCGATTCTTGAACCGGCGATTGAACGCTCAACCCTTGCCGAGCAGAGTATTCGCATCAAGAAGGGGGAGCTTGTCCTGCTGGATGATCTCACCAATCGTTTTGTCTCCCTCGGATTCCGGCGCGTGCCGGTTGTCGAAGAGGTTGGGGATTTTGCCGTGCGAGGAGGATTGATAGACTTTTTTACTCCCGGTTCGGAAGCGCCGGTGCGGGTGGAACTTTATGACATCGAAGTCGATACTATCCGGCAGTTTGATGTCGCGACACAGCGCACCATCGCTCTGCTCCCCTCGGTGGCAATGTTGCCACGGCGCGAGATACCTATCAATCTGCAGTCACTGGAGCAGTATGTGGCGCGACTTTCGGAGGATGACGCCGACTATATTCGCCGCCGCTACCTCAACGACCCCGAACTGCCGGGGCTTGAATGGCTGGCAACCCTTTTTGACCTGCCGCGAGGCTCGTTCTGGGACTATGTGCCCAGTGATGCCATCGTGATAACTGATGAGCATACGCGTCTCGCTGAACAGGGGCGCACGATTCTTGAAGAAGCAAACGGAGCCCGCGCCCGACTCGCGTCACACATTACGCAATTGCCAAAGTCAGAAGACTACTATCATTCATTCGAGTCGCTGGAGCGATCGCTGGCGCGTCACAGCGTCGTCGAGACGGCGCCATTTCGAGGGGGACGCGAAGACGCAATTGATTTCGACTGCAAACCGCATCCGGCATTTGGATCAAGGATTGACATTTTAGGACACA
Source organism: Candidatus Zixiibacteriota bacterium (assembly GCA_038067995.1). GTDB lineage: Bacteria > Zixibacteria > MSB-5A5 > GN15 > FEB-12 > JBBTMW01. The sequence continues at coordinate 3,483 of JBBTMW010000096.1, read as the reverse complement.
ATCTGGGCGAATATGACACCCTCGGCCTGCAATATGTTATCGCCACCGATACATCGGCTCAGGCAGAACGACTGACAGAGATACTTCGGGAGCGTGTGCCCCAATTGAGAACCGGTGCGGTGGAAGCAGTCGATGTCAAGGCAGGATTTATTTCCACTTCGGGCGGGTTCGCAGTTCTAACCGACCATGAGATTTTCAGCCGCTACCATCGAAGGATTCATCGTAAGAAATTTAAAGAAGGGGTGGCTATAACCGACTATGCCGCCCTCAACAAGTTTGATTATGTGGTGCATACCGATTATGGCATCGCGCGGTATCTGGGGTTGGAGACAATCGTGGTCGACAACCGTCATCGCGACTGTCTTCTTCTGCAATACGCCGGCACCGATAAGCTCTTTGTGCCCATTGAAGAATTCAATCGGGTCGGGAAGTATGCCGGAAAAGATTCAATCCCCGAACTAACCGTTCTCGGCGGTACTGCATGGGACAAGCTGAAGGAAAAGACCAAGAAGGCTATCGCCGACATGGCCGCCGATCTCATCCATCTCTATGCCGAGAGGAAGAGAGCCCTGGGTTATTCATACGGCGAAGATACTGTCTGGATGAAGCAACTCGAGGCCTCATTCCCCTATGATGAAACGGTCGACCAACTCAAGGCGATTGAAGACGTCAAGCGGGACATGAAGGACGACCAGCCGATGGATCGATTGATTTGCGGCGATGTGGGATTTGGCAAAACCGAGGTTGCAATTCGCGCGGCATTCAAGGCGATCGAGTCGGGGAAACAGGTTGCCGTGCTGGTGCCGACGACGGTCCTGGCCCAACAGCATTACCAGACATTTTCAAGCCGGTTGGCCGATTTTCCGGTGCGCATCGAGATGCTCTCGCGTTTTCGAACAACGGCGCAACAAAAGGAATCGGTGCAAGCTCTCACCGACGGCAAATGCGAATTGGTTATCGGAACACATCGCCTGCTATCAAAGGATGTGACTTTTCGTGACCTTGGCCTCCTGATTATCGACGAAGAACATCGCTTCGGAGTCGGGCACAAAGAGAAATTGCGGCAGATGAAAGCAAATGTCGACACGATTTCCATGTCGGCGACGCCTATCCCCCGCACATTACAGATGTCGCTGATGGGGGCACGTGATATGAGCATGATAGCCACGTCGCCGAAAGATCGCCTGCCGATTCTGACCGATATCGTTGAGTTCGATCGTTCCGTCATTGCCAACGCCCTACAACGAGAGATAGATCGCGGCGGACAGGTTTTCTTCGTGCATAATCGAGTGGCAACGATTGAATCGATGCATCGCTATCTGAAGGCTCTTCTCCCCCGAATCGAGATTGGCGTCGCTCATGGACAGATGCACGAACGCGCCCTTGAGGGAATTATGCTCGCCTTTTTGGCAGGAACATTCAATGTGCTCTTGTGCACTTCAATAATCGAAAGCGGACTTGATATACCCAATGCCAATACGATTATCATCAATCGTTCTGACCGGTTTGGCCTGGCACAGTTGTATCAATTGCGGGGACGTGTTGGGCGAAGCAGTCGTCGTGCTTATGCGTATTTACTTACCCCGCCTACAAAATATCTTTCCAGCGATTCGTTGAAGCGGCTTCACGCTCTTGAGGCGCACTCAGACCTCGGTTCGGGCTTTGCGCTTGCGATGCGCGATCTGGAGATACGGGGCGCTGGGACGATTCTTGGAGCGAAGCAATCTGGCTATATGGAAGAGGTTGGATTCGATCTCTACAATCGCCTGCTCGAAGAGGCCGTTGCCGAATTGCGAGGGGTGACACTCGAAAGACCGCCAGACACGACGATGGAACTTGATCTGGAATTGTATCTGAATGACGACTATGTCAACGACCGTCAGCAAAAAGTTGATATCTATCGCCGCGTGGCGGATGCGAAGACAATGGCAACCATTGAGGCTATTCGCGAGGAAGTCACCGACCGGTTCGGCCGGATGCCTCAGTCCTCGGTGAATCTCTTTGATGCCGCCGCTGTGAAAGTGCTGGCATCGGAGCGAATGATAGAAAAGGTGAAGTTGCGCAAAGGGCTGGCGACGGTCTTTTTCAAAGAGGGGCGCAAACTAGAACGACGCGAGGTCGAGGCGATTAGGAAGATTACCGACAAACCGATGGAGTTTTCATTTGTGGGGCGAACGCAGATAAGCGTGAATTTGAATTCACTTGGGGAGTTCGAGCACCTGGCGCATCTGCGGGCAATGCTTGCCGCGATGTAACGAGAAATTAAAGGCTTGTTAAATTAGTGGGTTCTGACGAAGTGCTCATCTCTGTCATTCCGGCCAACCCCCGCGTATGCGGGGAGCAGAGCCGGAATCCATCTTATCTCAAATCTGTAGCCCATCCGCTTTGCGGTGGGTTTTTACATGGGACACACTGCGAGTAGGTCGGAACCCCTGCGGTTCTGACATTTTTGGCTTTGTCTGAGTCAGGAGCGCAGGGCTCCTGACCTACTCTAAGATAAGAGCGCGGGTACAGGGCGAACCCGCGCTACGGAACTACGCTATTCTATCTTATCACTCTTTTGTAGATTATGGCGCGCGCAAAGGATTTGCACGTTTTCAGCGGACAAACTAGTGCCGCCTTTTGAGTACGGAATTATGTGGTCGAAATGGAGATTATCTACAGCCCCACAGATTTTGCAGCACCCATGGTCTCGTTTCCACACCGTTTGTTTTATCTCGGATGGTATCGCCCGCTGCACCGGTAAGACAGAACTGGCATCGGACTCGCCTTGATTAGTAGATAATTGTAAAATAAAACGATACACACACCTACCGTCCGACCTCATTATGCGATAATCGATGAGATCAAACATACCCCTAAATGTCCAGATGCCTGGAAACACTTTCTCGTATACTTTGATCATCTCTGCTGGCGCTTGAACATTCTTAAATACGTCAACTGCATTGGCGAAAAGGCCGTTCTGAGTTAATTGGCCTGTCTTAGTGATTCTGGGTTGGTCTATCGCCTTTGGATTTGGGGTCTCATCCGTTCGGGGAGCGTCGTGCCCCTCATACTCCAAGATGCGACCATCCGCTTGTATGGAATCGACATACGGTGCGTTAGTCCGCTGCGACATGAGCACAACTGAATAAGTTCGACCCAATCTAAAGTTCATCCCGCGCTGAAGAGTCTGCATATTTTCCTCATCACACATTTGGCGGTATGAAATGATGTCGTTAATATTCACTTCTTGTCCCACAGCATGAAATCCGGCACGACGCCGGAATCAGCATCTATCCCGACGCCGAAATTCTTCGCGCCATAGGTCGAGTCACTTTTCGCCGGAGCGAACCAGACGGCATTGTTGCTGGCGCGAGGATGCGCCGTTTCTGACTTGTCGGTAAACGACAGATATCTATCTTTTCCGCCTATATCGAGAAATCCGCCAAACGAATTGGAGTAATAATAGTATGGCGTCAATCGTGAAGGCGCGTCGAAATC
>JBBTMW010000095.1:0-8276 GCA_038067995.1 Candidatus Zixiibacteriota bacterium | reverse complement strand
CAAAATTGCTGAAGTATTGAAAGGGGCCATTCTTAAAGTGATTCAAAGTGACAAGGTTTTGTTGCGAGGGGATTTTCTGTGGCCTGCGGACATGGCGGTACCTCCTATTCGCGACAGAAGCAAGTTGGCCTCGACTGAAAAAAATATCGATTTGATCGCACCTGAAGAAATTGCCGAAGCAATCAAGAAGGTAATTTGTGAATCTTGTGGAATTGGTCCCGATGCAATGGCCTCGGCAACTTGTCGCCGACTTGGTTTCGTCCATGTGACCGAGGGTATGAAGGAACGCGTGAACTACTTAGTCTCCAATCTGTTGAAATCAAAGTCCATTTTAGAGCGCGACGGTCAGCTATTTGAATCGCTCTCAAAATAGTTTGGTGGGTAATCTGAACGAAATGGGCAGTATTGAGCGAAGCGGATGTGGTTACACGACATATTAATCAGACGGCAAACGAAGGACGTCTGCTGTGCTTGGGAAAAGATGTCGGGTTTCTAGTTCTCGCCTGAAGCGGGACCTCGGAACGCCTACCTACAATGACAGTGGCCTGCACCGCCTCTTGCGCTCTGAAACTTCTTGCGTACATTATCGTTACAATAGATAGGCGGAGGAACAATGCCGACAATAGTATCGGATAGTTCCTTTGCGAGTTCTTTGACAAGTGTATCGCAGAATGGCTCAACAGGCCTTTGTGCGTATACTCGAAGTAATCAGATCGCATCCGACGCGCCCTAAGGCGCAGACAAGTTCGGGGGTGACATGGATTCGACGGGTGTAGCGAGGGGTTGTTGGCGTGTCGGGGTGGCAAGGGTCCTCGTTATCAAACCAGGCAAAACTCCAATTGGCGAATCATACGCCATGGCTGCCTAATTTAATCAATTAGGTTCAGCTCGTTGTACCGCATCTTTGTCTTCGAGGTGAGGCTACAGCGTCGTTAAAGAAGACTCGGTGACTCGACTCCGTTAAGAGTCGCCTAAAAAATAGCGGATGGCTTTGCGAATGGCCTGTCGGTCGGCAGTTCGCGAAGCGAGAATCATAGACCGCCTACACACGTAGATGACAGCTTGACGTTATATTCGGACGGGGGTTCGATTCCCCCCACCTCCAATTCATTGTGTAACAATAAGTTACATTTCAATAATGTCGACCATTGTATATCTCGCTATTAGTAAATAAGTTACGAAACCACAAACTTCCCTGTCAAGTTGACAATTAAAAAGTGGCGGTTTCGGCGCGTTGCTGTTCACAAAAGACTATTTCCCGACGCCGTATGCAGCCAGGACAGCCTTTTCCATCTGGGTAATTTCTTCGTCAGATAGGAAGTCAAATTGATCTTCGCGCTTCCCTTTGGAAAGTCTGCCATTATTCTGTAAGCAGAATCGAATGAAGAGGTCTATTTTCTGGTCTGGCAAGTCCGCAATCTCCTGTATGGCCTTTTTGGTCTCATCGTAGTTAGCAAGAAATGTCAACTCGTTCGTGAGTTCAGTATCGATGGTCTTTTCGATGAATCGGAAAAGCGCTTCAGCCTGAGGCGACATATCGATATACCGATACCACCTGACAGTGTCGTTGTGAACGGTCATACGGCCTTCGTCATCGAGCGAATAATCAACCAAGGGCATGAGTTTCTTGGAGAATGCCTCAAGAGAATCGTCATACTCAGTGAGATTTTTCAGCATGGATGCAGATATTGGGAACATGACGCCTTCGGGCGTAAAACCTCGTCGAGCAAGAATGTTGTGGATCAGGAAACGGTGAATTCGGCCGTTACCGTCTTCAAATGGGTGTAAGAAAACGAATCCATAGGCGATGGCAGTAGCATGAATCACGGCTAACATATCGCTCGAGTCCATCCGCTTGTGAGCGGCTATCAATCCTTCCATTAAGTTTTCTAGGTCTCCGGGTTTCGGACAGGCGAAGTGTATTCTCTCTTTCTGCCAGGCTATGGCTTCCCCAACATAGTTTTGATTCACACGATAATCGGAAGCCCGAAAACGCGGATCAACTATGCGATTCTGAAGCTCGATCAATTGCTTTTGTTCGCAGAAGTCTTCCTGCTCAGCCAGTCGTAGAAGCGCTATGAAGCGCTCAGTCCGGGTCGACGAGGGTTTGATATGTTCGATCTCAAAGGATGACTTGGTCTCCTTCGAGTAAAGATAGCTGAGTGCTCGCTTCAGTAATTCCGGGGAATAAGCAGATACGATTTGTCGGCATCGTGCAGGAAGGTTTGCTTTCTCCAATTGACGAAGAGTCGCGGTGCGGCGAACCGTCGGGCAGAATCTTTTGTCACCCATCAAATTGTCGTTGATTCGCTGACGTCGGATGGGATGAGCCGTGTTGACCGTGTAGTATTCATCCGTCTCGAGCAGGTCGATATAGTTACCCTGCTTAAGGTCCTCCAACTGTAGCGATTTGCCGGTTAGAAATTCGTAAAGGAACCATATTCGCCGGGCGTACTTGCCAGTTGGTTTGGATTGAACGTATTCGAGAATATGTTCTTCTGCTACTTCCTGAAACAGACTGGTTAGTAATGCTAGATTCGTACCGTCATACTTCAGCGCGAATTCGAGATGTTCTCCCAGAGTGTTTCCTGGCCAATACTTGGGAGGATAGACTTCTTCGACTACATCTCCGCCGGAGTCGATTCGGTGAATTCCGCTTGTTGCTACCAGTGACCGATGCCAATTTGGGATGACATCTAGTTTGAATCGCTCGACAAGTGCTGCATATCCCGCGAGCCTCTCAGTCGATTCAGTATTTTCTTTATTCTCCACTGTTCCATCCGGAAAAACTGTTACAACAGTGGAATTACTATTATATTTCAATACAAGTCAAGAAAAATCATTACAACAACAGCTGGCGCTGTCAGATGCCAAAGTTGAAAAACAGTTATAGCACAGGAAAAACAATTACTTTGCGCATAGCTTCAGGATAAGTCATTACGAAAGAGATACTCGAGTCGCTGCCATATTTGGCTTAGCCGAACAACCAAATTTCCCCTAGCTACTCTTGCAGCATGATCTACGAATAGATTGCAGAAGTCGATAGATGGCCGAAAATGGTCACAATTTGGTCACAATGACCAGTAAGTTCTTGTGTCACAACGCGAGTCGGGGGTTCGATTCCCCCCACCTCCAAAATGTAACTAATTATCAATCAATCGATTACAAAATGGACGGGGGTACAATACCCCCGTCCGTAACTCCTATCCTATTGCACAACAAAGTAATATGTGTATTGCATGTGTAACATTGTAGTCACAGCAATTGTGATTTTGGCGAACGCTTGTTTGCTAACAGGGCAGTACCGACTGACTTTGACCGCGGCACACGACGACTGCGGTCGATTAATGTTACAGTTTCGATTTTTGGCTTGACAGGATTACCCAATCTGGGTACGTTCCTACCCGAAATGGGTACAAAAACAGACGAAGTGACCGCAGCGCTATTTCCCGGCACCAAGCGCAAGCTCTTGGCACTTTTTTTTCTCAATCCTGGCCAGCAATATTACTTCTCTGAAGTAGCGCGCCTCACCGCGACACGCCAAGGGGGTGTCCAACGGGAATTGAGTACCTTAACCGCGGCGGGCATTCTTGATGTAGAGATGCGAGGCCGCCAGAAGTTTTATTCGGTAAATCGAAAAAATCCGATTTTTCAGGATTTGCGGAACATCGTTTTCAAGACCTTTGGGGTTGTGGGGCAGATCAAAGAAGTTCTAGAGCCATTCAAGAAGAAAATCAGAGTTGCCTTTGTGTATGGGTCATTCGCCAAAGGTGAGGAAACTCCCGGTAGCGACTTGGATCTTTTTGTGATCGGTAGCATCCGTCTCGATGAGATTGTCAGCGCACTTTCCTCAGTCGAAACAGCGATCGGCCGCGAAATCAACCCCACTCTCTTCTCACAAAGCGAATTCAGGAGCAAGCTGGCGCAGAAGAACCATTTCCTCAAATCAGTCTTGACCACGCAAATGGAATTTGTCACAGGGACGGCCGATGAGCTTAGACGACTGGCTGAGTAATCGCTGGCTCCACGTCCATGCGACGAGCCCAGAGGAAATTCAGGCGCTTTTGCACAGCGCCGAGGAAGATATTCGCAGTGCCGAGGCGAGAGGGATTGCGACGGGTTGGCGGCTAAATATGGCGTACACCGCCGCCCTCCGATATGCCCGCGTCGCATTGTATGTTTGCGGATATCGTCCTGGGCGGGAGCGTGAACACGAAAGAACCATTGATTCACTTGCGTACACTATCACTTCCATTGAACCCGACACAATAAAGCTATTGCACAAGATCAGAAAGATGCGCCACACTGCAACCTACGATTCAGTCGATATGATTTCCGAAGCTGAAGCAGACGCGGCAATGGGAGTTGCTGTCGATCTCGGCCGGATGGTGATAAATTGGCTCAAGGAAAATCATCGAGAGTTAATGATATAGTCAAGCCGGCTTGCATATACGCAGGGCGAATCATCCTCGGACATTGGCAGGAGTTGGAAACTTGATATTCCGACTAACACAGAAACTAGCGACGAAGATTAGGTAGTTCCTGCCGCGGCCCTACCGCCGCATGAGGACCCGTTTCTCGACTGGACTGCGCATCTGTTCATGGTTTCCCGATGGCAATGTATTCTGCTCACCAATTCGCGGTGCCTCTATTCGATTGTCATGGCCGGTAAAAGTGTCACCAATGAGAGAGCGTTTGTTGAACAAGGTTTGAGAGCCTTACGTGAATACATGGCACTTGACGGTTGTGTTAACCTATTTGATGCACATATAGCGCCGCATACGAGTTCCATCCGCATTTGTAAGGCCGGTGAACGACGCGTCCTCGGATCGATGAATGATCTCATATATCAGGCCAAAGGGTACTTGCTGGAGGTCGGTCTACCTCTACAGCTCGTGAATATGCGCCTGAATGAAACGCCACTGTCGATGCTCAAACATCATAACCCGAAATTGTCTCTACTGGCACTTGAGGTTCAGTCGGAGAAATGATTTTAAAACGCAAACGAATCGTTTTCCGGCTACTTTAGACAGTCCGTGCGTCATGTAAATTTAATCTAAACTTGTAGTTTCCCGGAGTCGAGTGGTAGTAAAGTAGCGAAGAAAAAAAAACGGTCACAATTTGGTCACAATGACCAGTAAGTCCTTGTGCCACAACGCGAGTAGGGGGTTCGATTCCCCCCACCTCCACCAAATCACAATTCTTATTCCGGCAGAATGCCGAATTTGTGCGGGGCAGACGTCCCGTCTGCCCGTTCTTCTCCACAAAGAGTTAAGACTGGATTCCCGCCTTCGCTGGATGACAGAGGGGGCGGAAATGACAGATGAGGGAACGACTAACTAGAGAAGTCTCTCAATCCCCAACAAAAAAAAGACCCCGCCAAAAGCGGGGTCTCTATGAAGATCAATCACATGGCATGACTGCCACGGATGGTGAAACTTCGATGTTAGTACATCTTGCGGTAGTTGTTACCACCGCTGCGATTTCCGCCGCCACCGCCGCCACTGCGACCGCCGCCGCCGCCACTGCCGCCTTCGGCACGCGGACGAGCTTCGTTGACGTTCATCGCGCGACCGTTCAGCTCTTTGCCGTTCAGTCCGCCGATAGCCGCCGTACCCTCAGTCTTTTCCGGCATCTCGACAAAGGCAAAGCCCTTGGGCTGGCCGCTGTCGCGATCAGTGATGATTTTCACTGTTGAGACTTCACCAAAGGCCTTGAAAGCCTGGCGAAGCTGATCTTCGGTTGTGTCGTACGACATGTTTCCTACGTAGATATTCATTCTACACTCCTTGCTTGCTAATCCCGACAGTGACTGGATTCAGATTGAAGCAGTTCCTTCAGGACAGCGATTACATACGCATAATTGCGCTATCAATTCGAGATTTCGCTTTAGCAAAAGAGTTTTGTGGGTTATTACAAAGACTAAGATAAAGGTTGCACTCAAATTAATGTTTACGCTTAAGTATATATCGGTTGAATGCCCAAAAACCTAAGACTATTTGCGGTCTGGGGCGTTTTATTTCTGAATTGAGTCGGGTGTGATGCTCACAATGAGCTGAAAGAATGGCGTAAGTCGTTGTGGCGTATCACATGGTTGCGAAGAAGTCTTTCTTCACCTCCTCACTTTGCGATATACTTTTTGTTTCCGCTAACCTACATTTGGTCATGAAAAATCAATGGCAATCCCTCATTTGGCGCCAATTCGGCGGCGCAATCGATATGCTCGACAACGCGATTGTCGCATGTCCCGAACTCGTTTGGAGCGACCGCTCACGAAACCCGGAGTATTGGTATGTCACCTACCACACCCTCTTCTTTCTCGATTACTATCTGTCGGATTCTGAGAAGGACTTCGCCCCGCCTGTTCCGTTTACGTTGAGTGAGTTGGATCCTGCAGGAGTGCTACCTGACAGGGTGTATTCGCGGGAAGAACTTCGCGCCTATCTGGCACACTGCCGGCAAAGGTGCCGCTCCAGGATTGCATCTCTGACCGATGAGCAAATGGCCTTGCCTTGCGGGTTTGAGCGGCGGAATTTAAGTGTCGCTGAATTGCTTCTCTATAATATGCGCCATGTCCAGCACCATGCCGCCCAATTGAATCTTATGCTACGCCAAACCATCGATTCCGCCCCAAACTGGGTGGGCCAGACAAAGACGCCGCTTGAGGGGGAATAGCAGATTGGAATGGCAGACAAGTGTGTCTACCGAGCACGGAAAAAACCAATGATAAATGTTTCAATTGGAGGATTTATGAAAGTGCTAGCGCGCATACTTACCATCCTTACTCTTTGGGCATCTCTGGGGAGTTCAGCAATTGCATGGGATAAGACCGTGCTCGATACCGTCGAAGTCCGATATCCAGACGGTAAATTGAAGGAGCAGTATCAAACGGCGTTTTCGGAAGGACATGGGACTACAAGCAAGATGGGTTTCTACCATTCGTGGTATGCCAACGAGCAGGTGGAATGGGATGGCCAGTATCACGGAGATTTGAAAGTTGGAACGTGGGTTCATTATGACATCTCAGGACATCGGGTAGAAGAAGTCTCATACATTGAAGGCATGGAACATGGGCAGGCGATTACTTGGAGCACTGACGGCGTTGTCCGAAATGCACTCAATTACCGAAATGGAAAACTACATGGTCTGAGCACTTGGAGACAATCCGGCGATTTGGCGGGTTCCGTATTTCAAGATGAAGACTTGGTAATTGACAGCGAGTTCGTATTTCTGGATGGCGAGATGCTTGTTGCTATTAAAGTCGGCAAGACAAATGAGTATGTCCCTAGTTGCTGGGACAGCCAAAGCCCATTCTATAACGCAAAGCTCGATTTGTGGGTCGAATGGAAGATGAAAGAGTGTGTCTTCATGATTGGCCGGAAAGTAGATGACAAGCGACAAGGGATTTGGATGGCTTTTTCGAGGAATGGAGACCTGGAACGGGTTGAATACTATGATGGCGGTGTCGTTAAAGACTCTTTGTAACCTGAGAAAGAATGCTGTCACGACAATCTTCAGGCCATAATACCCCTTGGAGTTTTGAGCTTTACCCCGTATATTCCCCCTGTTCAAAGCTGACCCGGTCGGCCGATAGCTGATCGGGTTTTCTTTTGCCCCACCATAACGTAAGTATTATAGTGAAGAGGGTCGGGCAATTGTGTATTCTAATGGTTCACGGCGGGAACCGAAACCCGCTATGAGAGGTTTGTTCACAGTATGATTTCATCCGGCCACATTCGCAATCTGGCAATCGTTGCCCACATTGACCACGGAAAAACGACCCTCATCGATTCCGTCTTTCGCTCTACCCATACCTTCCGCGACAACCAGCAGATGGCAGAGCGACTCATGGACAACGCCGACCTTGAGCGCGAGCGCGGCATTACCATCCGTGCCAAGCATTGCACCGTCACCTGGAACGACTACCTCATCAATATTATCGACACCCCCGGCCACGCCGATTTTTCGGGTGAAGTGGAGCGGGTTCTTTCGATGGTCGACTCGGTTCTTTTGCTGGTCGACGCCAATGAAGGCCCCATGCCCCAGACCCGCTATGTCCTGATGCGCGCCTTGCGCTTGGGACTGCGGCCGATTGTCATTATCAACAAAGTCGATCGCCCCAATGCCCGTATGGATTATGCCCTCAATAAAACCTTTGACCTCTTTATCGATCTCGGCGCGACCGACGAACAAGCCCATTTCCCGGTTCTGTTCGGTTCCGGACTCGACGGCTGGATGGTACGAGCTCTCGCGAAAGACCCGCACGAGGGGATGGA
>JBBTMW010000094.1:0-5415 GCA_038067995.1 Candidatus Zixiibacteriota bacterium | reverse complement strand
CATCCAGTCTTGTCTTTCAAAGAGTTAAGATGGGCTCCAGCATTCGCTGGAATGACTTACTTGTGGCTTTAGCGAGAATCAGAGGGTTTATCAACAAGTACAGTGGGGCAGGTTAGACGGTCATGCCCCCACCCTTGTGAACAAAGGTGCATTCGCAGTATCTGCGGCTCTCCACCTCTCAATACCGGATCGCATCGGAACATTTTTCCCTATATTTTGATACAAATTTTATGTACGAAAAAGGAACTGTCTCACTCCATCTTGTGTACAACAAGCGAGTTGGGAATAGCGTGCGATGCGATAGCGGTGAAACGCATGTATTGCGCAGTGAGAGACGCCACTCAGGATGCGAAAATGCTTGACACAAATCAGGCTATCGCGTATGATGGAGATGAGCGGGACAGAATTTCATCTTCCTCACAATCCCGATCCAACTCAACGCGATATCCGTTATGGACAACCGGATATCAAAGTAATCCTCGCAGTAACACAAGAACACATCGCCGCTGACACGGACAAGAACTGTCGTATTGCGGATATTTGAAATTGGTTGTCATGATCGGAAGAGGATTCTAATCACGACAGCTTTGAGAAACACATTCACTTTCAGGAGGTGAACATTGATGAAAAGCACACACCGTATACTTATCGGCCTCGCCGTGGTGATGGTGCCGGCGCTCCTCTTCGCGAAGGCCAGTACATTCATGGCCGGCAAGGCGGTCCCGCAGTCGTCCAGCAATCTCGTCGTGGTTCCATTGGAAATCACGAACGGTGCTAATCTGGCCGCGATGGACATTCCGATTAGTTTCACGGAAGGGGTGACTCTTCGTGAAGTAACTTTCAATGACACGCGAGTTTCCTACTTCGATCTGAAAATCGCGAACATTGATAATGCCAACCGCACCGTTGTCATCGGCCTTGTGCCGCAGATGACCAGCGAGTTCAAACCGAATCTCTCGGCGGGAACGGGCTCAATTGCCAATCTCGTCTTTGAAGTCACTGATCCATCGGTGAACTCGGTGACACTCGAAGCGATTCAACTCTCCGAACCGGATCATGAACTGATGTTTGTGTATGCCGGTCAGCCCGCTGAAGGCACTACCGATCTCTCGGTTGACAAACCCGAGTTCGAGCGCGTGACTGTCAGCTTCGCGGCCGGATCAGGCTCAAACCTGCCGACCTCGTTTGGCTTGAATCAGAACTACCCTAACCCGTTCAACCCGACGACGAACATCTCCTTTGATGTTCCCAAGGCGTCGCACGTGGAGCTAAGCGTCTATAACGTGCTTGGTCAGAAGGTAGTGTCGCTTGTGAATCAGGATATGGAACCCGGCTCACATACCGTGGCCTGGGATGCCAGCAATAATTCCAGCGGCGTCTATTACTATCGTATTGCGGCTGGGACATTCGCCCAGACGAAGAAGATGGTTCTGCTGAAGTAGTTTCAGCATCGACGCAGTCGGAGTGATTTAGGAAGTAGTCTTTTATACTCTAGATAAATTAGCCCTCGCCATTGGTCGTGGCGAGGGTTTTTTTGCTTGACCAACATGGTATTAGACAATAGTCTCTCATCGTGATTGCTATATTCGCGAAATGTTTAAGATGATACTTGGGGTGTAACATGAGAGTATTTACCATCACCGCATTAATATTAATTGCCGTCGTATCAACTGTAGTTGGTCAGGCCAACATTCCGATTTCCGAATCCCCCGATGATATCTACTGGAGTACTGATTTTCAAAGTCCGTGGTTATTTGATCAATGGCCAATGAATGCTATCGACACAGTAGGCACGTCCATTGTTTTTGCAGGCTATTTTAAATCCGGTGGGTCAGCTGTTTCCAAGCAGATTGTTGGTTGGGACGTCTCCAATTGGCATGGTTATGGAGGTGGGTTATCGGGTCTCATCTATTGCATAACGGGCTTTCAAGATAAGGTGACGGTCGGAGGCAGAGTCATCTCCCAGGCTGATGGGGATGAGTATGGTTCCATAGCCCAGTGGGACGGAGTCCAATGGGCTATTATACCGGGTGATTTTCATGGTACGCTATACGATATGCTGGAGTGGCGGGGCAAGCTATGGGTGGCTGGCGACTTTGATTCACTTGACGGAGTACCATGTGCTGATATCGCCTGCTGGGACGGATCTCAGTGGACAGTTCCAAAAATCGGGGAAACGAATCAAGCCTCCCAAATCACAAATCTTACTGAGTACAAACACGATCTCATATTATCCGGTACATTCGATTCAATTGGCGGAATTGCTTGTCGCCGAATTGCCTCGTGGGATGAAGGGGAGGTGCGGCCGCTCGGGTCTGGCATTACCGGCACGATTAGAACCGTTTTCCCCGACGGCGTGGATCTGTTTGTAGGTGGTGCTTTCGATACTGCCGGAGGGGTGGCGTGCAAAAATATCGCAAAATGGAATGGTTCCTCCTGGCAGTCTCTTGGTGATGGCGCTAATAACCTTGTCACCTGTTTTGGGGGGTGGCAGGGCGGGTTAGCTGTCGGCGGCGGATTCGATTCGATTGGAGGTATTGCCGCCCGGAGAATTGCCTATTTGAAGGACAGCAATTGGTCGCCGCTTGGTGGTGGCATGCCTGGTGCGCCAATGAAACTGGTCGGAAGGCATGACTCGCTCATAGCTTGCGGGATTTTTAGTGGTACTCATCCAATGTACCAGCATCATATTGAAGTGTGGTCAGGTGGAAAGTGGGACACTCTGCGAGGCGCTGGTGCAGATGCACCGTCATGGCACTACACACCGTCGGTGACACTCTCGTTGTAGGTGGCAAGTTCTTGGTTTTTGGAGGGAAGGTCATGAACAAAATAGCTCGACTCTTGCCCGACGGGTGGGCAGCGCTTGACTCTGGAATTAGCCCAGAGGATTTCGGTGGTGTTTCAGATATGGCGATCTACCGCAACGATTTGATCGCCAGCGGAAGCTTTGTTTCTTCCCCGACATACAGCATGAATGAAATTCGCAGCTGGGATGGAAATGCGTGGCAGGCACTGGGTGACAATCCCAAGTTGGGTATCTGCGCTAAAATTGCAACCTTCGCTGATAACCTATTTGCACTTGGAAGTCTGTCCTTTTTCGGAGAGTTAGAGGACTCAATCCTTCTGGCCGAGTGGAATGGAGAATTATGGAGTCCGGTTGACTTTCGGCCATCTCCCTTTTGGTACGGCTCGCAGGAGCTTGCTGAATTGGCGGTTTACAATGATGAACTGATTGCCGGTGGGCACTTCGATTCTGTCAACGGCATAGCCGCAAAGAATGTGGTGGCTTGGGATGGATCCACATGGCACGCATTTGGCAATTCTGATGAATATTATGGACCGCAGAGAATTACGGCTGTATTGAATTTCAAAGGAGAACTAGTGGTCGGAGGTATCGAATGGGCGCCTTTCTTAAATCAATCACAATGGTCCGTGGGTCGCTGGGACGGCAACTCGTGGCATCCACTCGGATCGAAGTTCTCTGCCACACTTAATGAATGGTATAATCTCCGTGGGGTGTATGCGTTGGAGGAATATAATGGACAACTCTATGCCGCCGGTTCATTTGACTCTATAGGTGGTGAGCCGTTCAATAATATAGCGGTTTGGGATGGAACACGATGGATGCCGCTCGGATCCGGAATTACCAAGGTGCTTAATATTGGCGGGTTTGCCAGTTACATGCCGGTAGTGATTTACGATCTTCACGCACATGCCAACAAACTCTATGTTGCCGGAGACTTCACAGAGGCCGGCTCACACGTCTCCTTCGGGTTGGCGTCATGGTCAAAGGGCATTACGACCGGCATTCCCGATTCTAGACAGCCGCTCGTGTTACCTGAGCAATTTGAGCTAAAACAGAATTATCCAAATCCATTCAATCTGACTACTACGATTGAGTTTACGGTCTCGAGAAAGTCTGTGGTGAGGTGCGAAGTGCACAACATTCTTGGACAGCGAGTCAAAACTCTGCTTTCATCCTCGCTCTCAGCGGGGGCACACAAAATCGTGTGGGATGGACAAAGCGACGGCGGCACAGAAGTCGCCAGCGGAATCTACATCTACGAGCTTACGGTTGGGGAGGCAAAACAGAGCCGAAAAATGATTTTGCTAAAATAATTGCAAGGATTCGTATCTCTTTCCCCGCGCCATTGGTCGTGGCGAGGGCTTTTTTTTGTTTTGTTTGCCTCTATCTTGAATTCCACTATATTTTCTCGACAACTGGTCGAACTATTAGATTATGACTGAGCCTAAAACTGAAAAGCCCCGCCGATGGGGAATGATTGATACCGTTGTTTCCCTTGCTCTGTTAGTGGGCGGAGCGTACTTGTGGCTTGGTTTCCGTCCGGGGGATCCATATCTCCTTCGGTTTGAAGGAGGGATTCTGGCATTTCTTCTTCCTATTGCTACGAGCATCGGCATTCCGCTCATTGTCATAGGATCGATTATCCTCTGGTGGGCATACAAAACGAATCGCGTGCCTCGTGCGGCTATCGCCCTTGCGGTCATTGGATCCATTCTAGGTGGATTGATAGCCTTCCCTGTCGTCGCCCACTATTACTACAAACGCACCTACCTGCAGGACATGAGAGAGTTCCACCCATACCTGCAAATGACGCCAAATGCGATTATGATACGACCCGCATCCTCCGACTCGCTACAACCATTCCGCATCTTCTGTTTGGGCGGATCAACGACTGAATGGACGGACAAAGACGGCCGAGGCTGGCCTGACCGGGTTGAGCAACATCTACGGGGCGCTTTTCCCGGGCGTGACATTCAGCTCTACAACTGCGGCAAGATGTGGTATACCACTCAGCACATGGTTATTCACTATGAAGCCAATATTCGGCCACTCAAGCCGGATATGATCATCGCTATGGAAGCGATCAACGATCTCTCTCAAAATACCGATTTCGCTTATCTGGCGGGCGGCGAGTTCAGAGAAGACTACGGACACTTCTACGGACCAATCGCGAAGGTCGTGAATCGACAGCCTTTGATTGCAACAACGGCCGGACTCGTAAAGGCTAACTGGCACACCAGACCGCGAACCGAAATCAATACCGACAGCTTTCCCGGAGTTGCTTCCTACGAACGCAATCTGCGGCTCCTCGTCGAATTGGCGAGGCTCGATTCAATCCCGATTCTTCTGATGACACAGCCATTTCTCGCCCACGAGGGGCTCACGGCCGAAGAGCGCGACAAACTGGCGATGATCAATTTTGAGGCCGTCGGCCCCGGCAAAAAATGGGGAATGGAAACAGCTATATCAGGTATGAATCAATACGCCGAGACTGTTCGCCGAACCGCCTCCGAATCCGGCACGCTGTTTCTTGATCTCGAGTCGATGGTTCCGAAGTCTTTGGAATATTTCCTTGATGATGTCCACTATCGAACCAAGGGTTACGATCT
>JBBTMW010000093.1:0-6025 GCA_038067995.1 Candidatus Zixiibacteriota bacterium | reverse complement strand
GCTTTTGAACTCTGTCGTAAGCGTCCCCGGCCCTTCGACAATTTTCATGGCATAGGATGTGTCGATACAGCTGACAATGATTGTGTCGAAGATGGGCGTCCCCTTGCAAACAACAAAGGAATCGCAGGCGATATCGTTGAAATCGGCGGGAATAATTATCTGACTGGTAATCGTTGTTCCGCTTGACGTGGCGCCGCTTGTCTTGGCCGCAAATGACAGGGGGGCGGCCAATAGCAATGCAAGGCTCACAAGAGCGGTGTACATGTTCCCTGTCTTTCTCATCTTTCCTCCAAACGGATCAAGGTAGCAAGCTCATTCGTTCGGTCTTCGGTTTCTCGCATGGTCGAAGACGCGAACATTTGCAGAAAGTTAGAGACGGCTCATCTACCCCCGTTGGCTCCGGTTGGTACTTTTGTTCAATATAGACCTGGTGAAAATGACTGAGTAAAGCTGCAGTAAATTGGCTAGCGAACTCTGGCAAAAATATACCGCCTTTCCTCACAAAGTCAAGGGCTATTCACCCAGACGAAGGCAAATGCAATAATCAGGCCAACTACTTAGCCCTAGTGATTTCAACCACTTATCTAAGTCCGCCAAAACGGGTGTGCACCCCTTTGCAACATTTTGGTCGTGACCTCGGTCAGCTGTCTTTTGTGACTGCAGACACATGGTATTTCGGAATCCTCTTGCCTTTCGGGTGACGCTCGGTGGCGGATTGGGACTGAACATCCGGGGCAGATTGTGCGTCACTTGAGCGGGCCAACGCAGGGTTTTCCCCACCGAAATTCCTTTGACCCGAAAAGGAAGTAGTTATATTATTAACAAAAGTAGTGCACCTCATTGTGGGGTTGCCATTTGCAGAGGTGGGGTATTGTATGTTTTTGGTTAGAGCTTTTGTAGTTTTTGCACTGACAATCACGGTCGGGTCTTCAGCTTTTTCGCGCGATCTTCTTGGCGCTCAATCCACAAAATCTGATTCTCAACAGACAACGGCCTCATCGGCTGACACGATAACGCCCATGGTTGTCGACTGGCCGGTGAAATTTGCCCATCTGCAAACCGGCACAGTGTGGACTTCATTTGATTGTTTTGGAAATTTTGGATCAAATGGTACATCTCTCATAGTTCCGCCACTCCGCGCTTTTGAATATCCATCCGGAAGCGGTGTCGAATACCTGTTCTCTGGCGCCTTGTGGGTGGGGGGGATCGTTGGAGGAGACACATTAGTATCGATTGGGGATGACGGCTGGGTTGGTAATCGAGAATTCGATCTTGCATACGGTGAGGGCAACCACGGATCGATAGACAGTATTGGTTATGCAGTGGATTACTCACTCCACTCTCTTTTTACTGATACCACTCCCGGGTGGTCAAGCGGCACTCCCCTTCCACTAACGAAAAAACCCCTTCCGATCCGTGTTGCTATTCGCGCCCACCTTATGCAAAGCCCGCCAGCAAACGATTTCGTCATCTATGACGTGGTACTGACCAATATCGGCGTCAACCCGATAGAAGAAGGATGGGCGGGAATAATGATGGATTGTGACGTCGGTGACATCCGCGCAGATTCCCGTTTTGTCGATGACGTCGCCGGGACGCTTCAAAATGAAGGCACTGTCTATATCGCAGATAATGATGGAAACCTTCCCGGACACTCCAGCGAGTACGCCGCACCCAGTGCATTTGCCATGAAAATACTCGCCACAAGTTCTCCATCCATGCTCAATTTCAACTGGTGGATTCCCAATGGAAATTCAAATCTAGATTTCGGTCCGCGCCGTCGACCCACTCCCGGTGATCCCTGGCGTGAATTTGCGGAAGGGAATCTTGGTACTCCCGTCTCGGAGGAAGACAAGTACTACATGCTGAAACACCACGAATGGGACTACGATCAGATTCGAACCGCGACAATTTCACCATCTGACACGATGTGGATGCCACCGAACGGCGAACTGGCAGTAAATTTCGCTGACGGCTTTGACACGCGTTTCTTGCTTTCTGCTGGCCCGTTTGACCTCGCTCCTGGAGCCAGTAGCCGCATCATATTCGCGATGTCGGCCGCTGACACCCTTCATCATGTCGTTGGCAATCTCGCCAACCTTCCTTACTCGCCCGACGTTTATCTCGCCAATCTCAATTTCACGGGAATGCTCACGAATGTGCATCTTGCGGACTCTCTTGGCACCATCCTTCTTGACCCCATGCTTCCTGCTCTTGGATTGCGCGAAGTAATTTCGGGTAGTGACTCTATCTTGATTGAATGGGATCCGTGGGTCTTCCCTGAGGTAGTTGGATATGACCTCTTTGTGGAAGAGGTTCCGCCGGGTGAATTACCATATCCCGGGGTCGCGCCTCCCTGGCTGACTTTTTCGTCGCCGGGAATCAAAATAGAACTCGGTGATACCTATCACCACACTCTTCATGGTCTCGATTCGCAGAAGTTCTTTAAGATTGCCGTGGCTAATCGAACGGCCTCTGCGACTGGAGACCCAAGCCGACCTGTAACCGTATCAACGCATCAACGTGCGAGTGCACCGCAATTTGTCAATGAATTCGTCTTTGTTCATGCAGGCGAGCCAATGACCCTCAACTGGTCGGCGCCCAGCAAGGCCGGGATTGACCATTTCAATATCTACAAATTTGCGGACTCGGCTGCGGCCTCAAAGAGATTTCACGCTTTTTATGACAAAGGATTCGCCAAGAGCACCGTTACGCCCACCGACTCATTCGAGGTCAATGGCACTTCGTATTGGTTTTATCACACTCCTTCATATGTGCAGGTTCCCGGAAATCAAACGAGCTATACCGATCCCGGCTTCACCAGTGATGCCATCTATGTGGTGACGTCTGTTGACGCCGACGGTTTTGAATCCGAGTTTTCGGTCGACATAACCGCAAACACGATTTCCGTTCGCGACAGGCAGATTCTTCTATATACAGGATTTTCGCGTGCCTCGAACACCTATGTTCCCATTGACAGCATCAGGAATTTCTACGATTCAATCTTGGGTGACTTGGATTACGCCACCTACCTGTATATCGATTCGATAAACAGCGCCAGTTGCACCCAGCCTCTGGGCTTCAAGGATCGGTGCATCGACTGGCACGATTTCATGCGCTACGAACTTGTCATCTTTGACGATGCGTTCCTCAACCGAATTCTTTCGCCAGCCGTTGCGAGAAGCGTCTGCCGGAGAATCCTTCTCTCCGGCGGAAAGCTCGCCGTATTCGGATCACTCGGAGCGTTGACAGGACTCACTGTTGGAATGCCACCTCGTGCTTTGTCTGTTGTCGATCAGACTGCGTCGCGGTTTTTTGGAATAGACTCTATTCTGGAAATGGGGCCGCTCTATCCGCCATCTCGTCCCGACCCCAAAAGCGACACCGTCCATGGATTCGTTCTCGCTGAACCAACATCAGCCGACATTCCCGCAGTGCGGATTGATTCACTGAGAAAACCGGCATCGTCGCTGGTCTATCAGCGGTTTCCATCCAGCTCAGGACCGGGTGTCTCTACATTCGTGATTGACTCGAATGCTGTGATTACTCATCGCTATCGCTCTGCATTCCCCGCCACCTCCGCCAACGAAGGGCAGATTGTCGGACTGCGTTCGAATGCCGAGGGGTGCGAGACGTGGCTATTCGGGTTCCACCTCTGGTATATGCGCTATGGCCCGGCGAGAGACTTGATTCACCGCATTCTCACCGGTGAACCGAGCCGCACCGTTACAGCAACGATCGAAGTCGAACCGGCCTATGGATATCACGCCCGTCAAGTTGGAGGTAGAACCGGCACTCTACTCATCGGCAACATTACCGATGGTCATTCGGTGAATGACGTTAACCCATCGACTTTGCGAATCTTCGGTACTTTGCCTGTGGCCGGAAGCGCCATAGAAGCTGAACATATTGGATTTGTGGGAGAGTTATTATCTGCGACATTCCAGTTTGATTCGCTGGTAAAGCTGATGGAACCGCTGTCTTTAAAGAAAGATCGGGAGATTGCCATCGAGGGAAGCTACAATGATAACACACCATTCCAGACTATCGCATATTTGCAGACGGTGGCGCGATACACCGGCGACGTCGACGGAAACTATCTGATTAATATCAGCGATGTCACCGCGATGGTATCATGGTTTTTCCTGAACGGTCCCCAACCGTCGCCCAAGGAACTGATGGATGCCAACGGAAATTGTCGTGTCAACATTGTCGATCTGACATACGTCATAACATATCTGTTCCGAGGCGGCGCCGCTACTCGCTATTGCGAGCCGTGACTACTTCACCAGTACCATCTTGCGCGTGAGTGAGCCATTTGCTGTAGTCAGCTCTGTATAGGGTGGAACCTGAAGGGTTCCGGCTCTGCTCCCCGAATACACGGGGATTGGCCGGAATGACAGAGATGAGCACTTCGTCAGAACTCGCTAATTCAGAAAGCTAATTAGGCTGGGATTTACTTCACCAACGCCATCTTCCGTGTGAATGAACCATTAGCCGTTGTCAAACGATAGAAGTAAATGCCGCTTGCCACGGCATGCCCTTCCTGCGAGGATCCATCCCAACTGATGCGATGTTCACCGACGGAAAAGACCCCATCCGCGAGAGTCACCACCCGCTCACCGGCGATATTGAAGATCTCAAGTGTCGCATGGCCGTGGGTCACAAGCAAAAAACGAATTTCGGTCGTGGGGTTGAATGGGTTCGGATAGTTCTGTTCCAAGCTGAATGACGATGGAATGACTCCCGGACGGTTGTCATCAATTCCGGTCGGCTCGTAGATAATCTCGGTAGCCCAGATATTCTGCCCATACTGGCGCGGATCTGCCCACGTAAACCACGCTCGTCCGTCATTGAGAGTCACTGAAGGACTGATCATATACTCCAGATTGGCCGACGATACCGCTTGATTAATGCCGACGGCAAGTCGATTGGCATCAAGAATCTGGCACTCGATATTTCGCACCCCCGAGCGGCGATCGACCCAGGCAATACCATACTGGTTGGTACTCTCAGAAAAGGAAATATCCGGCTCCGATGGATTAGCGGTGTTGTCATCGTTGATTTGGGTAGGCGCAAGAATTTGCGCCGAAGCGCGGTCGACAGCCGCAATATACAGTTTCTGCCCAGAGGAGTTTCCAGTATAGGCAACCGTAACTTCTCCCGAATCGTTGATTGCAGAAGCCAGTTCGTCGATGAGCGCCCCCGCCGGAGTGTAAGAGATATAGCCGCCATCTGTGCCGTCGGCATTATACCAGTGCCCGCGAACAATTGGCGTAGTGCGTCGGTCAACCCAAGTCACATAAAATCGCCCTGTCAAATCGACACCGGCGCTCAAGTCAGAACAACTGCTGTCGGTTCCGGCCTGCGAAATCTGCACCTCGACGCCATCAAGAGCGCCGCCCGCAGTCAGCCATCTCCCCCACACTTGAGGAGATGATGCCCGCAGATCAATCCAAGCCACCAGCCCTTTACCGGATGGAATCATGGCAACTTTTGGCGACGCCTTTATGCCCACCTGAGCGCTGTCGCAGATCATAAATTCGTTGGTCGTGAACAAACCAAAAAGGGAGCAATATCTTCCGTAGATTCTCTGCCCAGGTACGCCGAGCACATCGCGACTGTCATTCCAAACGATAATCCCCTGCGTCGAAGAGGAACCCAGCGAAGGTTCTGACTGCAATGCCGCGCTGACGTCCTGATTGACAATCGTATTCGATATCTGCATAACACCGGCGTTGGAGATGCATGAGGCCATGATATTCCCCTGGTCGGCGGCTTTCGACGTGAAGGCGATGAGATTGAACCAGTCGGAAGTCGCGAGTATGGCAGGTTCTGTTTTCGGGGCGCCGCGGTAATCGTCGTTGAGAACCAGTTCGGTCAATTGCGCCGTCCCTCCGGAGTTGAACAACTGAAACGCGATGTCACTGTGCTCGTTTTGAAACTCGCTCCAGCAAACCGCAAAGCCACCTGACGATGTAAACGCCGCTCCGGCATTCCATCGCTGACCCGTTGAGGAGGCATT
>JBBTMW010000092.1:0-9725 GCA_038067995.1 Candidatus Zixiibacteriota bacterium | reverse complement strand
CCGCAATGCTCAAACCGGCCCCTTCGGAGTCACTGATTGAGGACTTCGCTACCGGCCAACTCAATTTCCCGAATATCAGTCTTGACTATCTGTATGATTTGGGGACGGCTCTCGAATTCGACGACGGCCTCAAATGGCATCTGCGCAATTTGCTGGTCGCCGATACCACTTTGCTTTCGCAGATAGCATTGGTCTTCATTTGCTATGTCGCCTCCCATGCCGGTACACGGCCGTCGGACGTCGAAAAATGGATGCAGGTCTATGGGGCAGTGGAAGGACAGATCCTCCGTGCGCGGAGCGACCTGACATCAGGAGGCGAGAGCGTGAATTGATAGAAACCGCTTCTCGAATAATCTCGACTTATTCTATCCGTAATCTTCGCAAAGCGGCTTCGGCGCGGAAGGCTGAGACTCTCTCCCATTTCCTGAAAATCCTCAATCCGGGCCTTTTCGCTTACTACAAACACTTGACCCTTGACAATTTTGACTCTCCCCGTTATCGTTGTGAACGAATTCACATTGCGTCGTTGGACTTGTATAACACTTAGAGAGGAGATGGCGTGGAACTGCCAATCTCACCCATAATGCGTAAGCGCATCGCCGAGTCAACTATTCATCGGCTGTCGCTTTATTATCGCGCCCTCGCATCCATTGAACGCGAGAATCAGGCAACGGTATCGTCCAAAGAACTCGCCAAACGGGAAAAACTCACCCCCGCACAGGTGCGGAAGGATCTGTCGTTCTTCGGTTCCTTCGGAACCCGCGGCCTCGGCTATCCGGTGAAGGAACTCAAATCCAAGATTGCGGCAATCCTCGGGCTTGATCGCTCCTGGAAAGTGGCAATGGTCGGCGTCGGTAATATCGGTTCGGCGCTTGTGTCATATAAAGAGTTTCAAAAGCAGGGATTCAACATCGTCAAGATATTCGACAACGACCAGCGAAAAATCGGCTCCAACCACAAGGGAATCGTCGTCTCCGACATACGCAATCTTCAGAAAGAGATCGAGGAAGACAAACTCGAGATGATCATCCTCGCCGTCCCTCCGGCAAGCGCCCAGGCTATAGTCGATGACGTCGTCAAGGCGGGCGTCAAGGCGATCCTCAATTTTGCACCGGTGAATCTGAAGGTCCCCGACGACGTGTTCGTCCGCAATGAGAATATGTCGATGGAGCTGGAGTATCTTTCCTTTGCGCTGGTGAATAACCATACCCCCAAACGCCCCGGCAAATAATTCATTTTCGCCGGAGCTATCCAGTAAATGATGCGTATAACCGATACTATGCCCATGAAACACTATATCTATCTGGTTCTGATTCTTTGCTGTACGGCCTCAATTGCGACAGCCCAGCGATCATCGAAAGCCAACGACTCGCTCCGCTTTCTTCTTGAAGAAGCAGGCGGGAGCGTCCACCGTAAGAATTATCCTGCCGCCATTGAGAAATTCAACCACGTTCTTGCCATCGATCCAAATAACATCATCGCCCTCCGTACCCTTGGCACGATTTTCATGGAGATGAAAGACCCCAAGCTGGCCAAAGACTATTTCCAGAAGGCATATAAGATCGACCCCATGGATCCCGCCTTGAACAACAATCTCGGAGCCATAGCAAGCGGCGAAGGGAAAAGCGCTGACGCTATCCGCTTTTTCGAAACCGCAGTTCGCTTTGACAGCACGCAGATCAATTTCAAGACGAACCTCGCTCTCGAATATGCCAAGGCCGGGCAAAATGGCAAGGCCATACCACTGTTGAGAGTTATCGATAGCCTCTCTCCCGATATTCCCGCGGTCACATATACTCTCGGCAATTGCTTTGCATCCATCGGCAAGTTCGATTCGGCCGAAGTGTTTTATGACAGGAGCGTCGAAAAGGGAGGAAAGATCAGCGAACTCTTTTATCACCGCGCTACTGTCAAGAAGAAACTGGGCAAAGTCGATCAGGCTGAGAAAGACTACTTTACGGCACTCGAGATCAATCCGAACAACGTCACCTGCCGACAAGCGCTGGGGATGCTGTATATCAATCTCCGCCGATTCCCCGACGCTACCAAACAGTTTGAAACGCTCGTAAAGATTGATTCGAGTTATGTCAATGGGTGGATTGGTCTTGGCGCATGTTATTCGCTCAGCGATCGCGTCCCCGATGGCGACAAGATTCTTCAGCGGTTGTTCGCAAAGGACTCTGCCATGGGTTTTCAGATGATGAGATTCATTGGGGAAGAAGCCAACAAGATTCGGGCTGAAAAGCAGGGGAAGTAGCTTCCGTTCTTTTGGAATTCCCGTCTGCCGCCCACAATACTCTCACTTCCTTACCACAAACCAAATCCCCATCACTATCAACCCCGCCCCGCCGAGCATCGACATCGTTATCGGCTCATTCAGGAAGATCGCTCCCCAGATCATCCCGAAAACCGGGATGAGAAATGTCACTGTCAACGCTTTGGTCGGCCCGACTTCGGATATCAGGCGGAAATAGAGCACATAGGCAATAGCACTGCACAGAATCGCCAGCGCCAGCATATTGGCAACTACCAGCGACGATATTTCCCCCCGTATCGGTGCAAAGGGCAAAATGGGGAGAAGCGCCAGCCCTGCAAAGAGCTGACTGGCTCCGGCGATGCCAAGCGATTTCGCGCCTGAAGCGAATTTCTTGATATAGATGCCGGTCAGACTGTAGCACATCGCCGCTACCAGACAGGCCACGAGACTGATAGTGAAGTGCTCATCGATATTGTTTGCGACGCCGATTCGCGCCACCAATGCCACGCCGGAGGCTCCAAGGACAACGCCAGTCAGTTTGCGTGCGGTCAATGCTTCCCCCAGCCACAATGCCGAAAAGACCGATCCGAACAGCGGCGCCGTCGAGTTAAGTAGCGCTGAATAACCAGCGGGTATATGAAGCGCCGCGAACGAGAAAAGGGAAAAGGGAATCGCCGAATTGAGCACCCCTATCACCAGATAGTGACGCCAATTACTTTTCCATTCGGCGTTATATCCGACGACGAGATAATAGATGAGTAGGGTGGCGCCGCCGAGAAGGACCCGAAAGTCGGCGGTGGCGATGGGGCCGAGCACCGGCGCAAGCACACGCATGAAGATAAACGACGACCCCCAAATCGCTCCGAGGCAGATGAGTCCGATGATGTGGTTTGTTTTCATTCGCTGAGTTCTTGCATATGTTCTTTCACGGCATATTCATACCATCTCTCGGTTTCTCTACAAACCGCAAAACGGGCAGAGAAGTTCGAATGTGTTTGTGGCCGGTCCCGCCTTAATCGGGGCCCCGTCTGCCGCGCACCAACGGCCATCTTCGCCCGGGTGGCCCAGGCAATGCCTGGGTTCCTATTCCGCTTCGCTGATGAAGACATCCCGCCCAGTGGGCGGGCCACCTAAGCAAAGAGTTTCGATTGCTACGCGCTCTAAGTTACCTGTTGGCGCATCCGCATCAGTCAATGCACCGACCCCAGGGGGTCGGCTGGACGACGCCATGTTATGTGAACGGCAAACGCCCTCGTCTGCCGTCATTGCCCAGAGGCTTGCATCTGCCCCCCGGGCCACCACCACCCACTTTCATCTTGACAAAACTTGGATTTCGGAGATCTTTGGAGGCATGGGGAAAGCATGAGAGCGAACAATTTTCATTCTTTAAGCGCAAAACTCCATCGTTGCGTGTGCAGGAACGGCTTTTTACTTCTCATGCTTGCTTGTCTATTCACCACGTCAACGGTTCATGCCGTCTTGCCCGAAATCATCGGCATAATCAAGTGCGATACGACTCATACGAGGTTTGGTGAAGGAATAGTTGGGTTGGGAGATCAGAATCTTGATGGGTATGCCGATTTGATGATCTGGGATTATAGATTCCGAGCCAGCGTATTTTTGGGTGGTCCAACCCTTTCAAACCTACCTGCACTGGCGATCGGTGACGTATTACCCCCAAAGGTTTCTCGTGATGTCAACTTCGATGGCGCGCATGACGTTGTCATGAAAGGGCGCCTATCTTTTGGTCTGAAATTAAACACCTATTTCGGGGGACTACTTCTTGATACAGCAAGAGACCAATGGTTTGGTTTAGACACGATGATGTCTGGGGCAGCATACTGTGCCGGACTGAACGTTGATGGGAGTGGTACAATCGGAATCTGGAGTTCCAGTGCGCCAGATCAGCAGAGGAGGGTGCTCCACTTCTCACTCTCAGCATTTTCGGACTCCACTCCTGATGTGGTTATCATACCCCCGGCAGCATCATTCCTCCGGCGATACGCGGACGGCATTATTTCAAATGACTTCAACGGCGATGGGTATCCCGATTTGATTTTTAATGCACGAGGTTCGTGGGCAGATTCGGTTAATGGCTCTGTGCTCGTTTATTTTGGCGGCCCGGCTTTTGATACACTTGCAGATTTCACAATATACAGACCTGGCTCCTTTCAGGACTGCTATGACCAGTTCGGGATGGTGTTAGTTGACCTCGGGGACTGCAATGGGGATGGATTCGACGACATGTTCGTCGGACACGGACAGTCTTGCGATACAGTTGGCTTCGTCTATTTCGGTGGTCCCTCTTTGGACAGCGTGCCAGATATCCTCATTCCTGACGCCACCGAGCAAGCTACGAATGCTGGCGATGTCAATGGCGATGGATATCCTGACCTCGTGACGAGTTTGTCCATCGCATCCTCTTCCTACAGCTATGTGAACATCTACTATGGCGGACCGACTGCGGACAGCCTTCCAGATCTGGTAATTGACGTGAAGGATGCACCGGGTTACAACATTGTATTCGGAATGGGAATCGCGGGGCTTGGTGACGTAGATGGTGACGGAATTGACGATTTCGCTGTCGCATCTCAAGATGATTTTGGATACGGTCAGGTGTATGTCTTTGCCGGCAAATCTTCTGGCTCAGGTGTTCGCGCGAGACCTGAGCAAAGCCTTCCCACTGATTTTGTGCTTCATCAGAATTATCCAAATCCTTTCAATCCGTCAACCACAATTGCCTTTGATTTGGCACAGAAATCACCCGTCTCACTTTTGATCTACAATGTAGTTGGCCAGAGGGTGCGAACGCTCGTGAATCAGGAACTTTCGGCAGGTAGTTTTGAATCCGAATGGGATGGAAAGGACGACTCAGGAAGGCCGACGGCCAGCGGCATCTACTTTTACTCATTACGAACCGAGACCACCTTTGAATCGAAGAAGATGGTACTACTGAAGTAGGGCGCGGACATTGACGCAAAAGAGCGTGGGTACAGGGAGAACCCACGTTACGACGGAACGCACTATTCCCTTGTAGCGCGCCGTTCCCCCTGAACCCGCGCTACCGACTCGGCAGACGAGACGTCTGCCGCGCACCGTTCAAAAAAGCGCAGGTACAGGGAGAACCTGCGCTACGATAAGACCCGCACTCAACCCCCCAAATCCCCTTTACATTTGCCCTCAAACGGGGTAGATTTTCAGACTAAACCAGACTGGAAATCTATGCCGTTCAACACGCTGAAAGACAACTTTACTATCCCCTCCGCTGAGGAGAAAATCCTCGCCTTCTGGGAGTCCGAGCAGGTCTTCCACAAAGCCCATGACCAGGCCCTCGACCGCCCCTATTTCGTCTTCTTCGAAGGGCCGCCCACGGCCAACGGCAGACCCGGCATCCACCATGTCATATCCCGCACCTTCAAAGACCTCGTCTGCCGCTACAAAGCGATGCAGGGGTTTCGCGTCGACCGCAAAGGGGGATGGGACACGCACGGCCTTCCGGTTGAACTCGAAGTCGAAAAGAAACTGGGGCTGGACTCGAAAAACAAAGTGGTCGAATATGGCGTCGAGGCTTTCAACCAGAAATGCCGCGAATCGGTCTTTGCTTACTTGAAAGACTGGAACCAGATTACCAACCGCATGGGCTACTGGCTCGACCTCGACGACGCCTATGTCACCCTCAATAACAACTACATTGAGACGGTCTGGTGGATACTCAAGCAGTTCTTCGACCGGGGACTAATGTATCAGGGGTTCAAGACCCTTCCCTTCTGCCCGCGATGCGAGACAGGACTGTCGAGCCACGAGGTCGCCCAGGGATATGATCTAGTCAAGGATCCATCCATCTATGTGAAGGTGAAAGCCGCCGACGGTGATTTCAGCTATCTCGTTTGGACAACAACGCCGTGGACCCTTCCGTCAAACGCCGCCCTCTGCCTCAAGCCCGATGCCGATTATGTGATAGTTGACAACGAAGGGGAAAAACTTCTTCTGGCCGAGGCCCTTGTGCAGAAAGTATTCGGCGCCGAGCAAACGGTTGTCTCGCGTCATAAGGGAGCGGATTTTGCCAAGCGCCGCTATATCCCGCTCTTCGATACATTCAAAGACCAGAGCGACAAAGCGTTCTATGTCGTGACCGGCGAGTTTGTCACCCTTGAAGACGGCTCCGGTATCGTCCATATCGCCCCCGGATTCGGCGCCGACGACTATGAGGTCGGTTTGAAATATGGACTCCCCGTCTTTCAGGCTATCGAACCGAACGGCCATTTCAAAGATTTCGCCGGGCCATATAAAGGAATGTGGATAAAGGATGCCGATCCGGTCATTATCAAAGACCTCAAAATCGCCGGGCGGCTGTTCAAGAAAGAGCAGTACGAGCACAACTATCCGTTCTGCTGGCGGTGCGATACGCCTCTTATCTACATCGCCCGTCAATCGTGGTATATCCGCACGACGCAGTTCCGCGATCAGCTCATCGCCAACAACAACGCTATCAACTGGGTACCCGACGAAATCCGCACAGGACGGATGCTCAACTGGCTGGAGAACAACGTCGACTGGGCGATTTCACGCGAACGATTCTGGGGGACGCCCCTTCCGATTTGGATCTGCGAGGATCGCGCCTGCGGTAAGACCCGTGCGGTTGGTTCTGTTGAACAGCTTCGCAAGGAAGGAATCGACATCCCGGTCGAACTCGATCTGCACAAACCGATGATGGACAGGCTCAAACTCCGCTGTGAATGCGGCGGCACCATGCAGAGAGTGTCGGAAGTGATAGACGTCTGGTTCGATGCCGGCTCTATGCCCTATGCCCAGTGGCACTATCCGTTTGAGAATAAAGAGAAATTCGAAAAGCAGTTTCCGGCTGATTTCATCTGCGAAGGAGTTGATCAGACCCGCGGATGGTTCTATTCCCTTCTGGCCATCTCGACGATGCTCTTTGACAAACTGCCATTCAAGAATGTTGTTGTCACCGAGTTCATTCTCGACAAAGAGGGGAAGAAGATGTCGAAGCATAAGGGGAATGTCGTCGATCCCTTCGCAACAATCGCCACCTACGGTGTCGACCCGGTGCGTTGGTATCTGGTGACTGCTTCAAACCCCTGGCTCCCGACGCGATTTGACTTGGAGGGGATTGCCGAAGTATCGCGCAAGCATTTTGACACTCTTCGCAACACCTACTCCTTCTTTGCCATTTACGCCAATATCGACACGGTACTTGAACGTGCCGAAAAAGAAGGGGTCACGGTGGATGCGTTTCTATCGAAACGAGCCGGAGCCGAAGAGCTATTCGACCGCTGGATAGTATCGAAATACAACAGCCTCGTCAAAGAGGTCACCGCCCGGATGGATGCATACGACATCACACCGGCCTATCGCGCTATTCAGTTTTTCGTGATTGAGGAGCTGTCCAACTGGTATGTCCGCAACAATCGCCGACGCTTCTGGGCGAATGAAGACGCCCCCTCCAAGATGCGTGCCTATCTGACACTCTATCGCTGTCTCGCCGGAGTCTGCCAGTTGAGCGCGCCGGTATCGCCGTTCATCTCGGAACTTATCTGGACCGAGCTGATGGGTGCAAGCCGCGCCAAGCAGGGTCTGCCGTTGTCGGTGCATATGACCTCGTTCCCGGTCGCCGATGAATCAACAATCGACAATCAGCTCGAATTGCAGATGGGGCTTGCTGAAAAAGTGGTCTCGCTCGGACGAGCCGCGCGCGCCAGAAAGAACCTCAAGGTGCGTCAGCCCCTTTCAAAGATATTGGTGAAACTACCAAAGCCTTCCGATTTTGAGGCGATCAAAGGTCTGGTGCCGGTCATCCTCGATGAGTTGAATATCAAAGAGATAGGGCAGGCCGAGGATATCGACAAGCTCGTTACCTTTTCGGCGAAACTCAATTTCCGCGTGGCCGGCGCAAAACTTGGCGCCAATGTCAAAGCGGCTCAGGCCTGGCTGGCCGGAGCGGATCCGAAAACGCTCGCGGGATTTGTGCAGAGCGGCAAACTCACGTTTACCGCCGGTGATAATGAGATTACCCTCACATCCGAAGATGTCGAGGTTGTCCGCACCGAAACCGAAGGGTATGCCATCGAATACGATGGCGGCGTTGCAGTTGCGCTGGTGACGGCTCTTACGACTGATCTCATCGATGAAGGCTTCGCGCGAGAGATGGTAAATAAGATTCAAAATATGCGGAAAACCTCGGGGTTTGATGTCTCCGACACGATTACGGTCAAAGTCCATACTACTGAGCGACTTCACTCGGCCGCCACTCGCCATGAAGAGTTTATCCGCAAGGAAACGCTGGCGCGGACAATTGATTTTGTTGACCACGGCGCCACTGATGGCTATACCGAGTGGAATATAAACGGTGAGGATGCCGCCATCCGTGTGGCGAAGTCCTGACTACGGAGAAGATCGTATGGCAAAGGTTGATCTCAAAAAATTCGAAGAGCTTCTTGTTGCCAAGCGCAAGGAGATCCTCTCAGAGATGGGTATCATGGAATCGCAGGTCGGGACGACAATAAAAGAATCGACCGGCGACCTGTCATCATATTCATACCACATGGCCGATCAGGGGACAGACTCGATGGAGCGCGAGATGGCATTCATGCTTGCCTCGAAATCGGGGCGGCTCCTCTATCATATCGATGAAGCCCTGAGACGAATTCAAGATGGCACCTACGGCCTTTGCCTTCTCTGCAAGAAATCCATCTCCAACGCCCGCCTTGAGGCGGTGCCGCACGCCCGACTCTGCATCGACTGCAAGAGCGCCGAAGAAGAAAAGAAAAACGGCCGACGCCAATAACTGAGCCTGCAGAACCCTTGAAACGACTCTTTCTTGCACTGGCCATTCTCGCCATCGTTGTTGTCGCTGACCAGACTACGAAACTCTGGGCGGTTGAAACTCTCACGGATAAACCTTCGATCGACATCATCGGCGAAGCCGTTCGCTTTACTCTTGTCTACAACGAAGGGGGAGCGATGGGGACACGACTCGGCAGTTCCAATGTCTATCTCTTTCTTTCCATTGCGGTATTGGGGGTAATCGGGTGGTTTATCTTCAGTCATCGCATGCATCTTCCCAGCCTTGTGGCATTGTCGAGTGTGGCCGGAGGAGCCGTTGGAAATATCATTGATCGCATCCGCCTTGGTAAAGTAACAGACTTTATCGACGTCGATATTCCCGATATTCACATGCTCGGATTGGATCTCGACCGCTGGTGGACATTCAACGTCGCCGATGCCGCCATCAGCTGCGCGATAGTATATCTACTCTTTGTTTTTTTGTTTCAGAAAGAGAAAGAAGCATTGCCCGCAGGTCCGAACGGCTCATCGGCTCATTCTCCCACCGATCCACTGTAACACGCTGGGTACTCCACCGCTTCGCGGTGGGTGGATATGAATTCCACACCGGGGTGGCCCACCTTTCAGGGCTTGTTGAAA
This sequence comes from Candidatus Zixiibacteriota bacterium, assembly GCA_038067995.1. Lineage (GTDB taxonomy): Bacteria > Zixibacteria > MSB-5A5 > GN15 > FEB-12 > JBBTMW01. The sequence continues at coordinate 25 of JBBTMW010000092.1, read as the reverse complement.
AAGTGGTAAGCATGCAAAATCAGAG
>JBBTMW010000091.1:0-9287 GCA_038067995.1 Candidatus Zixiibacteriota bacterium | reverse complement strand
GAACAGATCAACAACAGAACAAAAAATGGAACGCCATCGAATACATTGCGCCTTATAATTTCCCATACCGCGAACAAACCGATAAGAAAGACCACAACAAACCGAACCCCGGTGATTCCAAACTGCTCACGGAAAAATCCCCAAAAACCCATCCGTTGGAATGTCCCGAACTGGTGAGTCCATTCGGCTCTGCGACCGAACATGCGCTCGGTCATCGATTTTTGGCCATATTGTTTGCGTTCAATAAAATCGAAGAATGCCTGCATATTTTCAGCCGGGTTACTTTGATTATAGACCGGGTCCTGCGCCGAGCGGATCGGCAAATAGAGATGCGCCGACCAACCGATCGCCGCCACGAGTACGACAAAGATACCTGTTTTCCATTCCGGAAACTTTCCTGAAAGCCCAAGAAGAGCGAGGATAACCGTTGAGACAACCAATCCCGCCACGAACGGCTTCAAACCAATCATCACCATCGCCACTCCGACAATACCGATGAGAATGGGAATATTGATATACCGCCACATGAAAATACCGAGACAGCCGAGCGACACTACTGTCAGAAGCAGAAAGGCCGGATACCCCTTTACTACCAACAGTATTCCAACAAACAGCGCCGCCACTACGACAAACAGAGCCGATACCAGATGCGCCAGCGCCTCGGCGTGATTTAGTGTCCGCAGTCGTCCCCATCGCGTCAACAGCCATCCGCCATAGCAAAACAGTCCGGCGAAGCAGACGGCGCTAAAAGTCGACAGACTTGAGAGTGTCTCCGGTGAGAAGACCACCGGCTTTCCAAGCGTCTCGGCAATTGCATTGGCCATTTCTCCTCCGAGAGGAAAAATTGAGAGCGCAAATCCTCCGAGCGTGTACCAGAAGATCCGAGACATCTTATCAAAAGAAAGAGCCACGAATAAGAACAGCGTCGCCACTACAAGTACCGGTACTGTGAACGCGACCTCACCGTCACGAGACGACAGCGCAAAAATCAAATACAGTTCCCAGATGAACAAACCCGCCATGGCGAACCAATGCTGAGCCATCGCTGATCTTTTCAGTACAAATGGGATAGCGATTACGGGAAATACCAGAAACACCGTCATATGCACCCCTACGCCAAGGAGTGACAAAAAGACCGCTAAGAGCAGGACTTTGCTCGCCAGAGGCGTCCCGCGGTTCTCGACATAAACGAGCGACAACCAAAAAATGATCGCCATCAGCATCAAAGCAACACCGTAGACTTCGGCCTCGACCGCATTGCTCCACTGGGTCAGCCCAAATGCCAGAAAAAACGCCCCGGCCGCTGAACCTCCATACAAAAGGACTCTGTCAAACACGTTGCGACGATAATCAAACCACGGTCGCACCAACCGTATGGCAATCAGGTAGCCGAACATCGCGCAAAGCGCCGAGGTGAGGGCTGACAAAAAGTTTATTCGAACCGCTGGATCGGAGAAAAATGGAAGGAGCGAAAAGACGCGTCCGATGATGACCCAAACAGGCGTCCCCGGCGGATGTGGAATCCCCAGGTTTGTGGCAACTGTGATGAATTCGCCGCAGTCCCAAAACGAAAGGGTCGGCGCCATTGTTGTGATATACACGACGAGTGTGGTAAGCAAAATGCCGAGGGCAACAAAGGCGTTGACCCTGTCGAACGAATCGAAGTCTATGTCAAAACACGAACCAAGTTTACGAAACACTCATCCTCCGAAAGTATAAACGCCCGGCAATTGCAAGAGTCAATTTGCCGTAAGTCGTTGAATATAACAGGATTTGTGGATTTGTAAACCTCAAAACCGCGGCCTGCGAACCAAGAGGTTCAATATCATTGAAGAAGCGCTATGGTCTGTCATTCCCGCGAAGGCGGGAATCCAGTCTTGTCCTAAAGTGATTTAGATTGAATCCCAGCAAGAGCTAAGAAGTCAAACAATTAAAGCTATCGTAATGAAAAAAGCTATACCCTTTGTCATCGATCCGATCGACTCCCCGTGTCCTCCTTCGATCATATTTCAATTCCTTTTTCGTCTATCGTCTCATGCGATGCGAACCTGTCTCGTTACGCCACTCCGGCTGACCGGTTGCGCACAAACTTGTCGAGTATCCCGTTCACAAATGATGATGAATCGCCGGTCGAGAATGATTTCGCCAGTTCAATCGCTTCGTTAAGCACCACCCGTACCGGCACATCGGGACATTTTTCCAGTTCTACCAGAGCCATCCTGATAATCAACCGATCAACCATGGCAATTCGTTCAATCCGCCAATGCTCCGAGAGTTTGACAATTTCTTTGTCAGCCGCCGGTCCGTTTTCACGGACAAGGTGATAAAGCTCCAGCGCAAAGCGAAGCGTTTCGTCACTCAGTTTATCTTCACTTGAAAAATCGCTGAGAGAATCCGACTTCGATTCCCCCGACATTTCCAGCGCATAGAGCGCCTGAAGAACTATCTCGCGCGCACGGTGTCGTCCGCCTGTTGTCATGCACCACTCACTTTTTTAAGAACCCGCGCCATTTCGATTCCGGCCATGGCGCAGTCCCATCCTTTGTTTCCAGCCTTTGAGCCACAGCGATCGATGGCCTGCTGGAGATTTTCAGTTGTCACGATTCCAAAGATAACAGGTATTTTGGTCTCAAGGGAAACTTTCATTATCCCCGCCGAGGCCTGTCCGGCGACATAATCAAAGTGGGGAGTTTCACCGCGAATAATCACTCCCAGACACAATACCGCATCGACCTTGCCCGATGAGGCAAGTTCTTGAGCCGCCAAAGGAATCTCAAACGCCCCGGGGACATGGACAATCCGAATGTCATCGTGGTTGACCGCGTGCCTCTCCAAACAATCCAATGCCCCTTTGACCAGCTGGTCGGTCAGAAAATCGTTGAATCGGCTGACAACGATCCCGAATCGCAATCCGCGTCCGTCGAACTCCCCTTTAATTTCTTTTGCCATCTTACGCCGTCTCTCCCATCTGCAAATCAAGCAAATGCCCAAGCTTGTCTCGTTTGGTGGCAAGATAAAGACGATTATGCTCGCCAGCGGTTATCTGCAACTGAATGCGCTCTGTGACCGCAACGCCGTTTGATTCAAGGCCGTTTACTTTGGCGGGATTGTTGGTAAGCAAACGAACCGATTTCACACCCAGGTCTTTCAGGATATGCGCCCCCATGCTGTAATCGCGGAGATCGGCCTCGAAACCGAGATCGTGGTTCGCCTCCACGGTGTCTCTTCCCTTATCCTGAAGACTATAAGCCATGATCTTATGCGCGAGTCCAATTCCTCGCCCTTCCTGCATCAGATAGACAATTACGCCGACCTCTTCGGCGTCGATCATCTCCATTCCTTTTCGCAATTGCGCTCCGCAGTCGCATCGACGCGACCCAAGCAAATCACCGGTGAGACAACTCGAATGCACCCGCACCAGGAGATTTTCTTTTCCGACTACATCGCCGCGAACCATCGCCAGATGCGTGGCGCCATCAGTTTCGGCGCGATACATCATGAGGCGAAAGTGGCCGTAATCAGTCGGGAAATCGACATCGCTGACTCGTGTCACCAATTGTTCCGTTCGGCGGCGATATTCAATCAGGTCTTTCACCGTCACTATTTTTAGTCCGTATCGCTCGGCAAGTCGCGCCAGTTTCGGCAAACGAGCCATGCGTCCGTCATCATCGAGAATCTCGCACAGCACACCGGCCGGAGTCAGCCCGGCGAGTCGCGCCAAGTCCACCGAGGCCTCGGTATGTCCGGCTCTCCCAAGCACTCCCGATGTCACCGCTTCGATTGGGAATACATGCCCCGGACGGGCGAAGGAATCAGCCGTGGCGCGCGGATTGCACAAGAGGCCAATGGTCAAAGCCCTGTCGTGGGCGGAAATGCCGGTTGTCGTTCCTTCTATGGCGTCAACTGAAACGGTGAAACGGGTACTCAGTCGTGCCGTGTTTTGCGACACCATTTGATGCAGACCGAGCGCTTTCATGCGGTCGGGCGGCATGGAAACGCAGATCAAACCTCGACCATGGGTTGCGAAAAAGTTGACTGCCTCCGGCGTGACCTTGTCCGCCGCCATGATGAAATCCCCTTCGTTCTCGCGGTCTTCATCATCAACGACAATGATGAACTTGCCGGCGCGGATATCCTCGATTGCCGACTCGATCGTGTTAAACTGGTATTGCTGACGCATTATTCACCATCCTGATTTCTGCAACAATTCACGCGTAATCGCGGGCGATTCTTTGTGCCTGACTGCGGACACCACATATTTGCCTATCATATCGAATTCGAGATTAACTGCGTCTCCAACTGTAAGATTTGCGAGAGTCGTATTCTCGCAGGTAAATGGAATCAAATTCACCGACAACAACGACTGGCTACAGACGTTGACTGTGAGCGACACGCCGTCAATCGCTATCGATCCCTTGGGGATTACCAGTGGAGCGTACTCGTCTGAGAAAGAGATATCGAGCACGAGCGATTCCCCGACCATCTCCCGTCCGACCACTTTCCCTCGGCAGTCGATATGGCCGGTTACTATGTGTCCGCCGAACCTGTCTCCCATCCGCAATGCCGGTTCGAGATTGATACGGCGAGTCTCTTTCCATTCAGAGGCGGTTGTTTTTGCGAGCGTCTCCTGAGAGACATCGACATCAAAGCCGGTGTCGGTTCGACGAACGACCGTCAGACAAACGCCATCACAGGCGATTGAATCCCCATCCTTCATTTCCTTCGACAGCGGCGACTCAATCGTGACGGCGAGATAGTTATCACGCGCTGTCACTGTGCGAATTATGCCTTTATCCTGAATGATGCCTGTGAACATTATTTGTTTCCCCTGAATGTGAGCGGCAGACGCCCTCGTCTGCCGAATGCCTTGCGTTCTTCATTCCCGTCTCTTTTTCTGTCATTCCCGCGAAGGCGGGAATCCAGTCTTATCTCCGCTATTATGTCTTCACCTATCCGCACAACCGATTCCATCTTCGCGCCGATTGCCTTCGACACACGCGCCACGTTCAAATCCCCAAACGCATGCCGCCCATCCCCGATGATACGTGGTGAGATGACAGCGATATATCTGTCAACAAGTCCCTGTTTTACAAGCGCAGTCGCCATCCGGCTCCCCCCCTCAACGAGAACATGCCTAAAACCGAACTGTCCTGCCTTTTCAAGTAGGTCATTGAGGTCGAGTGTTCCGGACTTAGACTGCACTTCCCAAAAGATGAGATGCTTATTGCGAAGCCTCTTTCCAAGTTTCTTCATTCCGGCAGTGGAAGTCGCCACAATCGTTCGCATATCTTTGTTATTGCGAAAGAGGTTGAGTCCGGAAGGAAGCATTCCTGAAGCCGAGGCGACAATCCGAAAGGGGCATCGCCCCTTAATATGGCGAACGGTTAGCTGAGGATTGTCAATTCGGGCTGTTTCACCACCAACCATGACGGCGTCGACTTCAGAGCGGAGCTGATGGACGAATTTTCGCGATTCAATACCGCTAATCCACTTTGAGTCCCCCGACTTGGTCGCGATGCACCCATCGATTGACTGCGCCAGTTTGAGAGTGACAAACGGCCGCCCTGTTGTATTGAAATGAAAATGAGGTTCGTTGATTCGGCGGGCTGCGTCGCGGAGAACATTTCCGGTGACGGCCACCCCTGCCTTTGCCAGGAGGCGCGCTCCCCGCCCTGCTATGCGTTTGTCTGGGTCGGCGACGGCATAGACAACCCTGCGAATGCCCGCTTCTATGAGAGCCGTCGTGCATGGGCCGGTCAGCCCCTGATGGCAACAGGGTTCGAGGGTGACATAAAGGGTCGCCCCTTTGGCGCGTTTTCCCGCTATGCGAAGTGCCGCAATTTCGGCGTGGTCGGAACCGGCCTTGCGGTGATACCCTTCACCGACGACTTTGCCGCCTTTAACGATAACAGCCCCGACCATCGGATTGGGGGATGTCATCCCTTTGCCTTTGACGGCAAGGGCGAGAGCCTGTGACATGAATTCTCTGTCTTTTTCGTACACCAACAAAAATCCCCGACAGGGTTTACGACCTTCGGGGTTATGGCGACAAGTTGCAGGTTCCGGTTAACGGGAACTCACAGAAAACTGTGAGCGACCGCCCTTCCTATTGACCCCACAGCAAGCTGTGGGCGACCGGAGAAACCGACACATAGTCATTCCGCACAAATAGCCACAGTGTGGCCGGCGGTGATTCTTCTACCATCCGGACTGTACCGTCGGCAACTGGATTTCACAGTTTCAGTCCTGCCTTTTCGCAGGAGTCGCGGGCTATAACCGCCGATTGAGGAATTTCACCTCACCCCGAAGAATCTCTGTTGGCTATAACATACGAAATGTGGGATAGTTTCCGCAAGTGGGAAGGGGGTACTGTAAGGCGCCTACAGGAAGAGCATATTAGGGTAAAGCCCTCATCGCTGTCATGCCAGCGAAGGCTGGCATCCAGTCTTGTCTCTTCATCTTTGCTGCAGTGCCCCACATTCGAAATGCCCTACTCAGCGAAAGTATGACAGGAACCCACCTGAAAGGCGGGCCACCCAGTCGGGCAAACGTCAGGATTTGACCTCTGTCGACCTAACAGTAATTGGACCTTGCAGTGAGTATTGAAATGTGTTCGGGTTGTCTCGCGGCATAATTTGCAAATCCTTTCGCATTGCCAACACTAATTTCTGTAAGCGGTCGTTCATTTCAGGGAGATATTCACGCAACTTTGTTTCATCGGAGACTGCCATTTTGACGATAACTCGGATATCCCCATAGACTGAGTAAGCTATGTCTGCAACGCATTGGGGTGCTATCAGACTAACAGAATTAAAGGTATGTGAGAATTTTCTTAAGGACTCATCCATGCCTTCTAGTCCGGACGTAGTGGCTGAAATTGAGTCAATGAACCGTTGATAATATACGAGCTTGTCTTTGCGCCACTCCGCCTCTAACTGCATCTTTCGCGTAAAGTAGTAGGTGACGTAAGCGGAGATGACCGCCACGACAATTGTTCCTAAAACAGTTCCAATCGCAATTGTTAATTGATCCAAAGTATCCTCCGAAGCTAGTCAATTCATTTTCATTCGTTCACTTCAGCTACATTATTCAGGAACAAAATTGTCGATCCCAATCCCATCTGAAATTGCCGAACCCTTATAGATTGCAAGCCTTCCTGAAACTGAATAAAAACTGTCGTCTACAATTTCAAATATAATGTCATAAGTGCGATGCTTTAGCCGGAATCCAGCAGTTCTGATGAGAGGCACTTCAAAGACTAGTTTGTCATCATCTACTTCAAAATTATCCAGTCGTCCGGAAATAGTGACAGTAATACTCGGGTGCTCCCCCGTAGAATTCAACTCCTTGACTTTCACTCTAACAGAGGGTTTAGCAGGCCAACTGCCAGCCGTAACGAATTGACCCGTATCCTTTCTGAGGTCAAAGGTCGCAAATCGTACAACATCGCGGTCGTCAGGATTGACATGAAAGGGCCGAGTCTCAATCTTCACAGAGTCTCCATCGTTGGCGAAACAAAACACCCAGGCTGTGTGGCTAGTACGTGCAATTTGTTCCCAACCACTCAACCAACCTCCCGCGGTGATGACACCAGCTCCAACTATCCAAAGTAATCGTTTCAACCATATCGGCTTATTGGGTTGGTCGCGTCTTGAGCTATTCTTCACGGCTCTCTTTCATTAACTATGACGTATAGTCTTAATAAGCGCCGGGGTGGCCCACCTTTCAGGTGGGTTCCCGTCAATCCATTTTCATTCTGGTTGCACACCATCAAATTCTTCAATTTCAATCGGCACATCGCGCTTCACAGCATACACTACGAAATATGATTCTTGCAAAAGTGGGAGTCCAGTCATAATTCGTACCGGACAAGATGGATTCCGGCTCTCCGCACCAGAGTGCTCCGGCCGGAATGACATGCATGAGCAGGTCGTCGAATTGCACTAATTCAGGGATGTAGAAAGGCAGGCGCCCCCCTCAGCTCGCCGCTAGGGCCATTTCCTGGACGAGGGATTTGATGTCTTTAAGATGGAAGGGCTTCGGGAGGATAGCCTTCACGCCATGCGCGCTCAGCTCCTCCTGATTCAGTTGGTTCCCCCAACCGGTAATCATGGCAATAGGCATCTTTGGAAATTGCTTGTGGGCGCGTCCGGAAAGCTCCAAACCTGTCATCCCCGGCATCCCCAAATCGGTTATCATCATATCGAATGACCGTCCCGACAGCTCCTTGAGGGCGCTGGGGCCATCACCGCAGATAGTTGTCTTGTGACCATCGACCGACAGCATATCAGAGAGTACTTCGCGAATCTGCTCGTCGTCGTCGACAATGAGAATCGAAAGGTTGTGCGCCTTCTTGGTGCGCTTGGATATTTCTGAAATATCGCCGGTATGTTCAGCACGTCGAAACGCCAAATGGATGGTCGTCACTTTTCCTTCTTCGGATTGAAGCGAGATGCGCCCGTCGTGCCGGACGACCGTGCCATGCACAATCGCCAAACCGAGTCCGGCGCCGCGTGTTCCCTTGGTCGAGAAGAACGGATAGAAGACTTTCTTCTGGTTCGCCACCGGTATCCCCGGCCCTTTGTCGGTAACGGTAAGTTTGATCTGCCGTTCATCACCTGAGAGAGTGACCTGCACCGTGGATTCCTGTGTAGCATTCTCGACGGCATTGAGAATCAACTGATCGATAGCAGTGGCGAGATCGGCCTGGTTGCCCATGATAAATGCCTCGCCCATCCCGACTGAGACTTCGACAGTCACGTTGCGCGACTCTGCAAGCTTTACAAATGACCCCACCGTCGGGTCGGCGCAATTGCGCACTATCTCAGCGACGTCGACCATCTCCGGCTTTTTGTATTTGGCCGAGGAGGTGAACTGCTGGATGCGCTTGACGGTCTGCGCGCCCTCGAGAAGCTGCTTTTCGATCTTTCCGAGGTCAGACTGGAGCTTGTCGTCGCCGCCTTTGGCGCGCATCAACTGGATGCGTCCGATAGCGGCGCCGAAGATATTATTGAACTCGTGCGCCACTCCTGAGGTCATATCCGCCATTGCCGCCAGTGATTCGACATTGGCCATTTTGGCCGAGGTCTCCGCAAGCAATTTATTGGTAGCCCTCAATTTTTTGACAAGGACCATGTCGTTGAAAAGGGACTGAAAGATAAGACCGAACAGCGAGAGCAATTCATAGTCGACCGGCGTGGGGCGAATCGGTTTGTATGTCCAGATACCAAAGGCATACAGGTGGTCGGAGTCGGGCGAGGCGCATATGACCCGCGACACTCGGGAAC
>JBBTMW010000090.1:3403-6482 GCA_038067995.1 Candidatus Zixiibacteriota bacterium | reverse complement strand
GACTATGTCCGCACATTCCTCGCCATTGATTACGGCAGTCGCCGAATCGGCCTTGCCAAAAGTGACCCGATGGGGATCATCGCCTCGGCCCTCGAAACGCTGACGGTGACCTCTATGGCCGATGCCGTCAACAAAGTCAGCAGGGTCATCGCCGAGTACCAGCCGAATGCCGTCATTGTCGGCTACCCTTTGCATGAGTCGGGGGACAAGAGCGATAAGTGCGTCGAGGTCGACAAGTTTATCCAAAAGCTTTCCCACACCTACAAAGGTCCGATTCATCGTGTCGACGAATTCAATTCCTCGACAGAAGCAATGCAGATAATACACGCTCACGGAAAAAAAACGGGTTCCGACAAAGGGCGCATCGACCGGCTTGCGGCGGTGGTGATATTGCGGCGATTCCTTGAGGAGCATCCGCAATGATCAAGGGCGCTATCCACATGTTGAAATGGCTGGTTCTGTCGCTGGTGCTTGTCATGGCGCTGGCAATCTGGTATCTGTGGGATATCTACACCGAGCCGGTTCAGCTTGGATCGCGAGTAGTGACGGTCATTCTCAAACCCGGCGACACTTTTTGGAATGTCGCCGACACCCTCTATGTTGAAGGCGTCGTTCGTTCGCGTCGATTGCTCGTCTATCAGGCACGATTATGGGGTCTCGACAAACGCCTCTCCCCGGGGCGATACGATTTCACCGGCCGACAGTCATATGAGTCGGTCTTAAGTAAATTCCGCGACGCCGATATTGTCAGGATTCGAGTCACCGTTCCCGAAGGAGCGACAGTCTGGCGGGTGGCTTCGATACTCAGCGACAGATTGAAGGTCGATTCCGCGGCCCTTGTCGACATGAACAGCGACCGCCCGTTTTTGGATTCACTCGGACTTCCGTCATTAGAGGGATACCTCTTTCCGGAAACATATGTCTTCGACTGGGGAACGACCCTTCGCGAGGCTGTGATACGGATGGTTCGTCAGTGGGAGAAAGAAACCGCAGGCTTGTGGCGTGGGGAGTTCCCGAATAGGCTGAGTGTCCATGAAATTATGGTGATGGCCTCGATCGTGGAATCCGAAACGCGCGTATCGCACGAGAGAAAAATGGTCTCATCGGTTTACCACAATCGACTTCGTCTGCGAATGAAACTCGACGCCGACCCGACCGTCATTTATGGCCTCGGCGGTAATGATCGCAAACTCTCCAAAACCGATCTCAAGCTGGAAACGCCGTACAATACGTACGTGAAGCGCGGTCTCCCCCCCAACCCTATCAATTCTCCGGGGCTTGAATCGATTCGCGCCGCCTTGTCACCCGCACAGACCGACTTTTTGTTTTTCGTCGCTGACAATAGCGGCGGACATTTTTTTGCAAAGACAAACGAAGAGCACAACCTCAACCGCCTTCGCGCCCGCACTGAGTGACTCTCGCCGATCATCGGTAACACACACCCCCAATGAAATCCCTCCTCATCATTCAAAACCACCCCATCGAGTCCCCTTCCGCTATCGGCGATTATCTTGAGAAACAAGGTCACCCCTTTGCTCTCGTCCGCGCATGGGAGCAAGAACCATTCCCCGATTTCCGTCAAATCGATGCCGTCATCTGCCTCGGCTGTCCCAAAGGGGTCCGCGATATCATGACAACGCCGTGGCTGAAGACTCTCTTTCACTTTGTGTCTGATTGCATCCGCTGGAATAAACCATTTCTCGGCATTTGCTATGGCGGACAGATTCTCGCTCATGCTTTGGGTGCGACGGTAACAGCAAATCGCGTAAAGGAACTGGGAGTTTACACCGTCACGCTCAACGACGCCGGAAAGAGCGACCCGCTTTTTTCAGGATTCCCCGAACAATTCCCCGTCTTTCACTGGCATGGCGACACCTTTGCGGTCCCATTTGACGCCACTCTTCTGGCCGAAGGAATCGACTGCAAGAATCAGGCCTTTCGACGGGGAAAACAGATCGGTGTGCAATTTCACCTTGAGTCGGAGTCTCGCGATGTCTCCGCCTGGAGCAGTGAGTACACCGATAACCTGATTGGATTTTCTAAGACTGCACAAACCATACGGGACGAGTTCGACGCCGTAAAATCCGAGATGCGAGAGTTGAACGACCTGATGATTGAGAATTTTCTTCGGGAGATATAGCGATATGCACCGAGTATCAGCGATGCACCCCTCCTACGGCTTCTCGACCGGCGTCGACGACGCCGACAACACCGCGTCGGTGATAGCCTTCTCAAACTGCGTCTCACGACTGACCCGCTTGACGGCTACAAAATAACAATCTCCGCCGGTGCAGGCGAGATAGAGGCGGTCACGCACCACCTCATATACTCCCGGTTGGCGGCGCAGAGTGCCATCCTCAGCAGTGAACGGTGAGAAGACATCCATCAGATCGTAGAGACTTGCAGAAACTTCCGGATATTGCCGTTTGAACTGATCCCCTTCCGCCGGATGCGCCCATTCTCCGCGCGTGTCGAGGCGATAGATTCGCTCGACGCCGTCGATTGACGCCACTCGGTCAAAAAGTGACAGATGGCGGTTATTCGATTCTAATTTATCTTTGAAGGCAAAGGTAGAAACAAATGTCTCGGTTTGAATGGTATTGACCACTTCCTGATGTTGTTGCTTGAGAAACTGCTCCATCCTGTTCTGCTCTTCAATCGATTCAATAGCCTTATCGAGCTTCTTCTCAATCTTGTGGACGACCTGTCCATTGTGCGCCACGCAGGTTGTTACCCGCGGATAGGGGCGATGCGCGTATTCGGTTTGCACTTGAAGCGCAATAGTCCCCTTCTTCACCAAAGAAGTACGACCGGTCGGTATGAATTGTGTTGATGACATAGCTTCTCGGGCAGGAAAATCTGACTTCCCCGCCTCGTCTTACAATATCGGCATTTTCAGCAGGTGGAATAACCGCAGGACGGACAGCTAAAGCAACCGGAATCGAAGCGCATCGATCCAGCGCAGGTTGGGCAGATTTCGCTCAAACCTGCGGAAGAACCAGATTCGGAGGTCCCCCAGTGCCGTGCCAGCACCTGTGCAATGGCATCGGGGATCGACCAGACCTTCGCCCCATTGGAA
>JBBTMW010000090.1:0-3393 GCA_038067995.1 Candidatus Zixiibacteriota bacterium | reverse complement strand
TTGGAAAACGATGGACTTGACCCGCCGATGCCTCGTAATTGCTTGATAATCTGCTCAACCGGCACCCCCGAGCGGAGCGCCAGCGATATCAATCGGCAGATCCCCTCGGTGTCGGCCATGGTGGTGTAACCCGAATGCCCTATATGAGCAAAGACCTCAAACGGTTTCCCTTCGAGCGAATTCACGGTGACATAGAGATTTCCATACCCCGTTCGTATCTTCTCGGTGAATCCCCCAAGCTGACTGGGGCGGGCGGTAACAGGATGACTTACAGTCACCGGCAACGGAGTCGACTTGCTTGAAAGAACCTGATTAGGGCGGCTGTTATCACGATAAATCGTAACCCCTTTGCATCCGAGTTCGTAAGCTCGCACAAAGGCCAGCCGGACATCGTCAGTAGTGGCAGACTCCGGGAAGTTTATCGTCTTGGAGACGCTGGAGTCACAATACTTCTGAAATATCGCCTGCATACGAATATGGTCGTCCGGCGAAATATCGGCGGCGGTCAGAAAGATCCCTTTCACGTCATCAGGGATGCTTCGAATTTCTGATAGCGACCGAACGCGAAGGACCTGTTCGACAAGTTCCTCGGAATAGAATCCGCGTTCTTGTGCCGCGATGGCAAAATATGGGTTGATCTCCGTTAAGCGGGTGCCGTCCATGACATTTCGCTCAAAAGCAATGGCGTAGTATGGCTCGATACCCGAGGAACAGCCCGCTATGATCGAGATAGTGCCGGTCGGAGCTATCGTGGTGACGGTGGCATTGCGAAGAGCAATCTGCTCTTTGGCATAGATTGAGATTTCCCAGTTCGGAAATTTACCCCGCACTTTAGTCAGCTCCGATGATTCCTTGCGCGCTTCCTCACTGATAAACGACATCACCCGCTCGGCCAGCGTGAATGATGACTCATGGTTGTAGGGAAGGCGCAGCTGGACCAGCATGTCGGCAAATCCCATGACGCCAAGTCCAATGCGGCGATTCTTCCTGGTCTGAACTTCTATCTCTTCGAGCGGGTACTTGTTCTGGTCGATGACATTATCGAGAAAATGCACTCCCAGCCGCACCGCTTTTCCGAGGGAAGTCCAGTCGATCCCATCTTCGGGATTGAAAAGTGAAGAGCCCCGTGGTGACGGATTGACAAACCTCCCAAGATTGATAGACGCCAGATTGCATGAGTCAAATGGCGGAAGCGGTTGCTCGCCACAGGGGTTGGTGGCCTCGATTGTCTCAGTTGGAAAGGTGGGGTTGAGCCGATTCATCCGGTCAATGAAGACTATTCCCGGTTCACCTGTCCCCCAGGCGTGACTGATGATATCGTCGAATACTTCCTGAGCTGATAGACTTACATGCTTGCCATCGACAGTGTGGACAGTCCCGGTTCGCGGATTGAAAAGCTGGTAGTCGCGCCCCTCCCGAAGGGCCGTCATAAATTCATCGGTGATGGCAACCGAAATATTGAAATTGGTAATGGCGCTTGTGTCGTCTTTGCAGGAGATGAACTCTTTGATATCGGGATGATCGACCCGCAGAATCCCCATGTTGGCGCCACGACGAGTTCCTCCCTGGCGAACCGCCTCGGTCGAGGCATCGAATACCTTCATGAATGAGACCGGCCCCGATGCCACCCCGGAGGTCGATGCCACCACCGAGTTTTTTGGGCGAAGCCGGGAAAAGGAAAATCCCGTCCCCCCGCCCGATTTGTGAATCAGCGCCGCATGTTTGTTCGTCTCGAATATCTCCTCCATCGAATCCCCGACCGGTAACACAAAACAGGCGGAGAGTTGTCCTAAAGGACGACCGGCATTCATCAGGGTTGGAGAATTCGGCATGAAACTGCCTGAGGCCATTAATTCATAGAATTGCTCGGAGATTCTATCAATCTGGCTATCGTCGGCTCCATACAGTCGGTCAGCCTCCGCAATAAAGCGGGCCACACGAATGAAGAGATCCCGCGGCGTCTCAATCACACGCCCCTGTGTATCCTTCATAAGATACCGGCGCTCAAGAACCGCCATCGCGTTTCGGGTCAATGTAATTTCTCGGTACTGACTCATTTCAATCTCCGGCCGTTCAGCCAGCTCTTTTACTATAACACCCATTCGAGGGGAATTGTGTCACATTCTCAATATCGGCGTTTGGGGAACCGGAAAGAAGCAAGCGGAGAAAACGAGGAATTGGGCTTGTTGAAAGAGTTCGTGTGGGCAAAATCCCCATTAGGGTGCGCTGACGGAGGATGACACCCCATAAGTAGGGTGGCATTGTCTTCAATGCCGCCATCTTTCTTTCACCTGGAGCGGAATCAACCGGCGGGATTGAGGAATTCCGCCTTACTTAGCTAATTGCCTCACGGGCACGTCGCATCGAGCGCAGTCGAGATGCGTTATCTTTCAAACAGTTAGCAATATTCGCCAGGAGACCGTGTCTCCCGCCTTTGGCGGGACACGACAGACTCCGCGAGGGTTTTTCAACAGTCCCAGAATAAGGAGCAATTTGATCGGCTACTCGCCGCTAACCTGTTGGTTTGATTGGCTATCGTTATTGCCGCGACGGATTGTCTTCAGATGCAGGGGGAAATGGCGAAAAAGAGCTCCCACTATCCCCTTACTGATAAAATGCACCTCAACAAACCGCCGTGTCGAGAGATTCCACGAACGGTACAATTCCCCATAGCCGAGGCAATTTACTCTTTCGATTTCCGGTGCCTCAAAAGCCCGTTTCAATGTTTGTTCGAAAAGAAGTTTCCCCGGCGCAAATCGGCGATAGTTTTCATCGAAGGCCGTCTTGACCAGACAGAGTGTCGAGCCGGTGCGAACAGCCAGCTGAGCGGCTATATCTTTTCCGTCTATTTCCATAAAGTGCCACTCAAGCCAACCGAGATCCTGAAGGCGGCTCGTTAATACGCGATAAAAGCTCAGTGTCAGACCGGATGAGCAGATCGATGTACCGCGATTCCCTTTCCAGCCCGAATGCTCGAGACGAACAAACCGCTGGAAATGACTCGGCTCGGCATCAGCTGAGCTTACAATACTCACCGACACCCGTCCTGCGTCGGCTAGCCGCTTGGTCAACCGGCGTAAATTCTTCTTCAATTCCCTGTCCAACTGCAAATGATAGTTGCTGAATCCACCCTCACACGGTAGCCATCCACACTGCCCCCAATCACGAGCGAAGGTATTGTGTGACGGCCACGAGTCGGTCGACAACTGATAGGTTGGCGACCCATCGGTTATGTATGGAAACTCAATGTCAATTACTCCGGGAAGCTCCCGGTCGATGCACCCCAGAAAAAACTCAAAGCACTCCCGCTCTCTGCCCGGGAGCACCGACATGTCGCCACAGATAGTGTGGTCACTACTGAGAGCCTTGGCCACAACCCGCCCAAAGTGCCGT
>JBBTMW010000089.1:0-6312 GCA_038067995.1 Candidatus Zixiibacteriota bacterium | reverse complement strand
AATTGAAAGGTTTTTCTACAGTCTCCAAATGTCTGGTTTCTCGTTCCCGCTTTACGCTGGACCGCCCACAGCAACGATAAGACAGGTAAGTTATGTAGGCGGTATTCAATCAAACAAAAAACCGGCGGCTCAGCAATGAACCGCCGGTCAAAATACAATCGCAGAGTTTCGAACTATTTCCTGACTAAAGTCACATTCACACGCGGAAACCCGACAAGGTCGCCGTGCACCGCGCCGCTCTTGTTATAAAGAACAAATTCTTCAACAATATCCGGTAAGGTATCGGCTGTAATCGAATCCCGTAAGCTCGGAAGCTCGCGTGTCATAAAAATGAGAGGGAAATTGGTAACTCCCTGCTTCGTAAAGTTTGACGGCTCCAGCGTTATGATTACCGAACCGAAAGTCCCAGCAGGATTCATCACCGAAGGAACAAGACCTTCCGCTGGCAGAGGTATGCCGTTAGGAAGATTCTGCAAAAAGTCTTCGCCCGGAATATCCGGCCGGCGCGGGCCGATGCTATACGGGTTGTCGATATCCTTCACGGAGTCAATGGAGAATCGCCCAATCGAAAGAAGGGATCCAGTTGAGTGACCGGGGATATAGCGATTGATGGGATCGTCATCACCCCATGCCGGAAGGGTCATGGGACCGGTTCCACATCCCGCATCAGCGGCAACAGTTGACACTACCCAGCCGCGATACATCCAACCTTGCTCCGAATAGTCGATGAAACCATATCCGCCGGCAAGACGAAAATACTGGCCATATTCTATAACGATGCTTCCGCCGACGGTGAAATAGAGAGTAAGTTCAGTGGTAATTCTTGTTGGTTTTGCTGGCGGTGAAATAACACCATCATGGCCAATTACTCGATCATATACAGGAATGATCTGCTGGATGGTATCGAAGCCCAAAATCCGCGTAATCGTGTCAACGCCAATGTTGATAATATTTTCAACAAAGAATGTGTCTTGGCCCTTTTTGCTCGGATCCGCAGGCTGTGTTGTGAGTACAGTGTCGATTTCGAAGCTGTCAAGGGACAGCGTGTCGGTGACAGTGTCCACTTGCACCTGGAAGGCGCTAAACCAGACTCCATACCCTTCGTTGTCATAGATGTTCGAGTCGGTCGGCGTTTCCATGTTGAAATAGCTGACAGCATTCCAGAGTGAATCGCTGAGCGGGAACCTAAGGGTTATTGGATTATCGTCGGGATCATTGAGGGAATCTACCAACATGACCGGCCCGGCATGGGTCGGATCGACGTCTGGATGAACCTCGACTGATAAGAGAATCGACTTATACTTGAGGGCATCTGTGGAGAGATTGAACTGACCGGAATCCGTACGGAGATTTCCATCAAGGTCAGTAAAATGCTTAGTCAAATTATCCCATTTGAACTTACCAAGTGAGATTGTGTCAGCGTCGTTGTCAGTGACCCACAACTCATAAGACATGTCGCTGGGCAAAGACGGGAGTCTTTCCGGATTCAAATAAAAGGTGGAGCTACCAATTTCAGAAAGGATGTCATCCGGCTGAGAGCAACCCCACCACAGGCTCACCATCACCGCACCTAACAATATACCTAACATCCGCTTATGCCGAATCGACATGAAGCCGAACCTCCTGTCTCGCATTTAGTTTCAACTCACGAATCACAAGTATACGTCCGCGACTTTCCCCCTGTCAAGGGCTTACCAAGAAAAAGTCCGGCGATTCGCACTATCCCAACAATAGCATAGACGATTTCGGATTGGCTCCCATCTAAAGAAAGTCTGAGAGAGGTCGATACTGGAAAGTACTGGATTCCGTTAACCAGAGGGTGAACAATCGTGACACAAGATACAAAGAGACATCAGGACGAACAGGGACAGCAGAGAGTACCGACTCGAATTGAGGATTCCGACGATCTTCAATTCGAGGTTTCAGAGGCTCACAATTCCGGCTCGGAATTTGTGGGCGGCAAAAAAGGGTTTACAGGTGGTCCGGCCGAAGAACTCGGCGTCGAGTCACCTGCCGACCTTTTGAAGAGCGAGAATGCTCCATCTCCGGACAAACCAACATCCCAGGATGACCAGCTCGAACTTACCCATGATTTCGGCGGCGAGATAGAGGGATTCACCTCTAATTCCCACGAGGACCACACTTCCAGCCATCCGGCGCAAAAATCAACTGCTCCACTTCCTCCATCCTCCGCTCCGCGCCCCACCGAGACTGCCAGAATTCGCCAGCTGTCCGATAATGAGTTGAAGCAGATTGAGCAGAATCTGTATGGCGCCTCGCCAAAAATATCGGATCGGGACAAGGGAGAACTCCTCTCAAAACTTTCAAAGCTCAACGGCGAGACAGCGACAGCCACAATGGCGCCGCCTTCTCAAAAGGCCACCCCCTCACCCTCGATATCACCAAAATCATCAACTGTTGCACCCAATGACCACATTGAAGACGCCCCACCAGCGGTTGCCCGACGGGCGCGTGGCATCGCCTATTTCTATAAGAACTGGGTGCAAATTGTCACGAGCTATCCTCTTCACGCCGATGATGAAATCGTCATGGGAGATCGGGCTTACATCCTTCGTCCAAAAAAGCTCTCCGGATCGACAAAGATGACTCTGGGAGCAATTCTCGGTGGCATTGCAATACTGATTACCGCTATGGTGATGGTAAGCGGCAATGGCACCGGAGCTGGCTCAATCATTGGAATGGTGCTTGATGCCGACGGCAAGCCGTTTATTCAGGGAGCTGTTATTCAGATAACCGAATCCGGACTGCGAACAGAATCCAACGGCATAGGGATGTTCCGCCTTGATGATGTTCCAAAAGGGTCACACAAACTTGATATCGCAGTGGCGGGCAAGGTGGTCGGATCGGATTTCGCCACAGCGACCGATAACGACCTGACCATGACCGTTCTTCGGGTCACACCTGCCTCACAGCCGAAGGCGACAACTGAGCAGGCGGAGTCTTTCTCTCAGCCCCCTTCGACTGCTTCGAATGGAAAGACACAGGTCGAAAACGTGTCCGCTTCATCAGTTCCGGAACGCAAACAAGAAGCGCCCGCCCGCGCTACTACCTCACCGGCCCCGGCCAAGCTTGTCCTCGAGTCGAATGTTGAAGGCGCCCGTCTGATCATTGACGGCAAGGTTCTTGGCGCTGGCAATAACACCTATACATCGATAAGCGCCGGGGAACATACTTACCAGGTCTCTCGCGATGGCTACAAGCCCTCCACCGGTACTGTTCGCCTCGTTGGCGGGCAAACAAAGACCTTATCCGTCCAACTTGATCCGGTAACGATTAGCGCAAATGCCGCCACCTCTGAACTCAAGTTCTTTCAAAGCGGGGGCGCTAAAATGCAGGCCGGGGACTATTCCGGCGCCATCGCCAACTATACACAGGCGGTTGAAGCCAAACCAAGCTATGCCGATGCCTACTTGATGCGTGCTGAGGCCTACCGGGCTGTTAAGGACCCTAAATCGGCTCATGACGACTATATTCGGGCGGCTGAGATATATCGCTTCCGGCGCGATCCAGCGAGCGCCCAGACCTCTTTTGCGAAGGCCATTGAAGTCGATTCTCGGAGCCTTGCGGCCTATCTGGGTCGCGCTGACCTTTTCCTCACCCAGGGGCAGGAAATAGCGGCTCTGGCCGACTACGAGGCCGCTGTCCGCCTCGACAAAAGAAGCTTTGAGGCCCATTTTGGCCTGGGGCGCTGTCGGTTTGACCAGGGGAACTATAAACAGGCCGAGCGCCATTTTAAGGATGCCCGCGATCTCGACCGGCAAAAGACCGCCTCCTACGAATACCTCATGATCTGTTATCAGCAAATGGACCAGTTGAAAGACCTTAAAAAAACCTGGGAACAGTACCGGGGTATCGCCGACCAGGCTGATATAACCCGCCTTCGATCCGATGCCCGCTTCGCGGCCGCCATCAGAACAGCCGAATCTCAATAGGCTTTCCTATCAAAAAAATCAGTTATCGGCGCCCGCCACCCGACGGGCGCTTTTTTCATGCCGTCGTTTTCCGGTTGTCTTTAGCAAACAAATCTATTTTGATTGCGTCTAATATGACGAAGGAAACAAGCCCATTTCATAGATTCAGGAGAAAACGTGAAGATTAGAAACATGATTGTGGCAATCTGCGCGGTTGCGGCGGTTGGCATCTCAACCACGATAGCCGAAGAAAGTAGCACTGGATCGGCTCTGTTCGACAAGAGCGCCTATATCCCCGACATTTCCACGTTCCTACAGATAGGAGCCTGCGCACTGCAGGATGTGAGCTGGGATGGACAGGATGTCTATTTCTCCTCTTCGATGTCGAGCGTGAATCAAATCTATCGCTTGACGCCTGAGGGCTGGCCCTATCAACTGACAACGTTTGAGGACGGATTCGATTTCTTCGCCCTCTCCCCAAGTGGAAAACTTGCCGTCGTGGGAGCATCGGTGGGGGGTAACGAGCAGTCGCAACTCTTTCTGATGGACACCCGAACCGGAAGAGTTGCCCAGCTGACAAATAACACTGATGCGAAATATGGATCGGTAGAATGGTCGCCCGATTCACGGACATTCTATTTTCAGTCCAACGAAGTGAAGGCCACTGACTTCTACATCTTTGCATGCGACGTGTCGACGGGGAAATACAATCTCATTTTCGGTGATTCGGTTTCTAACCCGGGGAAGTTCGACCCGGCAAGTGTTTCTCCCGACGGATCAAAATTAATTGTCGAGGGCTATACCTCAAATACAAACACTGATCTCTACCTGTTGGACTTGAAGACATTGAAATACGAGTCATTGTCGAAGGATGAATCCGACGTTATTTACGGCGGCCCACAGCTACTTCCGGATAACAAGACCATATGGCTGACCTGCAACGACAACCCCTCCGGATTGCATCGTCTGGCCACTATGACCGTTGGTTCTCCTAAGGTCACATATGTGGAGGATGGATGGCTCAATCCAAAATGGGAAATCGAGGGATTTGCGCTGACACAGGATTTCAAGCATATCTCAGTCGTGCTGAATGAAGATGGCTACAATCGCCTCTATTTGCGGGAATTCGACTCAAAGAAGAGTCTTCCGACTCCTCCTCTGGAAGGGATGGTCGGAAGTGTGGTTATGAGCAAAGGGGGCAACTGCGTTATTTCATTCTCGAATGCCAGCAGAACCTCGGATCTCTGGTTTTGGAATCCATACACCCAGCAAGTCAAGCAACTGACGTTTTCGATGTACGCTGGAATAGACCGGTCGTTGTTTGTCGATCCAACCCTTATTCGCTACAAGAGTTTCGACGGCCTCGAAATCCCGGCCTTACTGTATCTTCCTGCGGGATACAAGAAAGGGACGCCGATTCCTTTTGTCGTCGATGCCCACGGCGGGCCGGAATCGCAGTCGCAACCAAATTTTGCACGCAACATCCAGTATCTGCTTCTCAACGGTTACGGCCTCTTGGCGCCGAATCCGCGCGGATCATCCGGCTATGGAAGGGAGTATCTGGCGCTGGATGACTACAAGAATCGAAAGAATTCACTCAAGGACTATAAGGCCGCGGTGGATTGGCTCTTTGGGAATAAGTACAGCGAGCCGGGAAAAGTGGCCATTCGTGGCGGCTCGTACGGCGGCTATGTTGTACTTGGAATGATCACAGACTATCCTGACCTCTTTGGCGCCGCCATTGAAAATGTCGGTATTGCGAATTTCAAAACATTCCTTGAAAATACCGCCGCTTACCGCCGTTCAGTGCGTGAGGCCGAGTATGGTCCACTCAGCGATCCCGATTTTCTCATATCCATCTCCCCTATCCACAAAGCGAATTTGATTAAGACTCCACTCCTTGTGATCCACGGCGCCAACGATCCGCGCGTGCCGGTAGGTGAGGCTCGTCAGATGATCGCCGCCATTCAGTCAAACGGAGGCATGGTTGATTCACTCATCTTCGTCGATGAGGGGCATGGATCGGGGAAGCGTCCGAATGTCATTACAGAATATCGCAAACAAGTGGAATTCCTTAACCAGCACCTCAAGAAGAGTGAGATGGCTCCACGGGGTGAAAAGCCCGCGGGGAAGTAAGCGCTCTTAACAATTCTGCCAACAAAAAAGCCCCGCGTGAGCGGGGCTTTTCAATTTACTGATGAGTGATTGCACTCAGGCTTTAGCGGCCTTGGCTGTCTTCTTCGCTCCTGCCTTTGCGGCGACTTTAGGAGCGGGCTTGGCCACACCCTTGGCACCTTTCTTGGCGGCGTCCTTGTCAGGAGCCACTTCAACCGGAGCCGGCACAAGTAGTTCTACCACCGACATATCGGCGCAGTCGCCG